>CAYJSK010000032.1:1567-9605 GCA_964372745.1 Candidatus Woesearchaeota archaeon | reverse complement strand
CCATTGCAGCTAAGTCTGGATCCTTTGTTTTCGTAAAATCTGTTGCTCCGATCATGGCATGTTTGATAGTATCTTTTTCCATGTATGGAAGTACTCCAGGAGTATCTATAAGATAGATGTTGTCCGTAATTTTAATGAGTTGTTTTGCTTTTGTATGGCCTGAGTGAGGTGAAGTGGGTGCTGATTTTCTGCCTTTGAGTGCATTAATGACTGAGCTTTTCCCTGTGTTTGGATAGCCTACGACACCTACAGAGACTTTTTGGCCTTGTGCAATTTCAAGAATTTTATGGAGGAGTATTGTTGTTCCTTTGTGTTCTTTTGAAGATATATAGACACAATTGGAGTATTTCTTTTTCCATTTTTCTAGTGTCTTTCTGTCGACTAAGTCGGATTTATTCAATACATAAATAATATCTTTTTCTCCTGCTTTTTCAATCAGTTCGGGATTATCTGTTTGCTCTGGAAAACGTGCGTCAAGGACGAGAAGAATAATATCTGCTTGCTTTACCACATGATTGACAATGCCCCAAAAATTTTTCATGATTTTTTACATATTGGAAAGGTATAAATAGCTGTTGTTTTTTTCTTCTTTCAGGGCTTATCTCCTTAGAGGACAGGAGTTTTGGAAAGATGATACAGTTTGTGGGCTTTACAAAATGCAGAGGGGTTCCTTTTCTTTCCAATAACAGAACAGTGGTTTGCTGGTTGCAGCACTTGATCGTTTGGAGGATGTTGTTGCTGAAACTGCAATAAAAGGTCTTCGTCAGATTGCTCAAGAACAATATTCCTCTTCTTATCCTAGGATTTCTTCTTTTAGACCTTTCATACAACACACTCTTGATTTTTGTGATGAAGCGCTTCTCATTCTTCAAGGGAATTAGTTAAGAATTCTCCATTCAAACTCTGGAAGAATTTCTTTGATAGAGGAAAAATCTTTGTCTTTGGTCATAAGGATATACCCCTGATTTATGCTTATGCTTGCAATGATGGTATCTATAGCTCCAATAGTTTTTCCTTTTTTTCTTCGTTCTCCTACATTCAGCTTCAAGGAGCATAATTCTTATAAATCCAGCTAAAAATAGTGTTTTTTATGAAAACAGTCGTTATTTTATTGGGTCTTTTTCTTCTTTTGAGTTCTTTTCAAGTCTCAGCAAGTGATTGTGATGATTTTTGTTTAGAAAAAGACTATGTCTATGGTAGTTGTCGAGAAACTTCTGAAGAAGATGGGTTTTGTGAAGGCAAAAATGAGGATGTCTTTGGATTTTCCCCTTGTGATGCATTTGAACGTTGTTGTTGTGGGAATGATGTTGCTGCATCTGGAAGTTCTGAAGAAGGAAATGCTAGTGAAGAAGCTGTTGCTGAAGAGAATGGTTCTTCTGTCGATGTGAATACAAGTTCTTTTAGTAAGAGCCTTTTTATTCCTTTGACTATTATTGTTGTGCTTCTTGCTCTGGCTGTTATCTTTAAGAAAAAACTTTTTAGTGAAGATAGAGAAGAGAAGAAAGAGGAAAAGAAAGAAGAAGAGAAAGAGGAAGAATACACTAAGAAAGAGGAGTAACTCTTATTTTTTTATCTTTTGTTCCTCTTCGTAGATTTCTGAGTTCAAATTTTGTTATTCCTTGTTTTTCTGCCCATTTTTTTGCTGATTCTTCAGATGTGAAGGTTCTTGGTCTTTTTTTCCGTTCTCTGTTTTCTGGTCTTGCACTAGATAAGTGCGTAGGAGAAGCCATTTTTCTTTTTTCTCGTGTGTGTACTTTTGCCATAGACTCTTTGATTTTCTTGACTCTTTAAATGTTTTTCTTTCTTTTTGATATTTCTCTAGAGTGGTAGCAAATGGGAAGGCTTATAAGTAAGTTGTTATTCTTGAGGGGTATCAAAACTCGCGAGGTTTATGAAAAATGAATATGACAAACAAAATTTTAAGTGGTGTTTTAGGTGCTGGATTAGCTGCACCGGCGTACGCGCAGGATTATACTTCTTTACAAAGTGTTCCTGGTGAATATACTATTGTTATGGTTCCTGAAGGAACGAAGCTGTGGCATGTTGCTTCCGAATTTACTCGAGGAAACGATAATCTAGCTGATGGTGTTAAGAAAACAACTCTTTGTGACCCTTATGAAACAAAAAGAATGGTTTCTAATGCAAATAATGATATTGCTCAAACAACTGCGAAAGTAGCACGAGCTGCAGGTTTAGTTGAATTAGCAGTTGCTATGGAACTTGATAGTGTTATGGTGAAATTAAAGGATGGTTCTACATGTGAAGCAAATCCAAGCTATGAAACTGTGAAAGCAAAAGATGGGCTTTATGGTGATGGATTTGCAGGATTACATAGTCTCAGTGGACAAATTCCAGTGGCTATTCCAGCTAAATATATGGCAACAGTAGCTGCTCCTGTAAGACTAGGTGTTCCATCTGTAGATGCTCCGGTGCTAGAAGTTTCAAAAGCTCCAGCAGCTCCAGTAGCTCCAGTAGTTCCAGCAGCTCGAAAAGCTTCTGCGTATGGAAGTGTTGCAGGTGGATGGCAATATGTGCATGAATTTGCTGAAGCTCCTTTGGCTGGGCATGGTGCTTGGTTAGAAGGAAACTTTAGAGTTCCTTTGAAAGATGAAAAGAATGCTTTGGGTCTTGATTTGAATCATGCATGGCTTATGGGTCTTGCTTATACAGATAGCAATGACAATACTGTTGGTCTTGTTGATGTAGACATGACTCCGGTCTATGTACGAACATTGAGTTCAAAAACAAGATTCACTTTAGGACCTAATATTGATGCACGAAGTGCTGCAGTTACGTACGCAGGCGTTGATGCAAAAACAGGACAATGGGCTCTTGGTCCAGAACTTGGTCTTGAAGGAAGTTTAGGAAAATTCCAGTATGATACAAGTGCATCTTTAGGATGGGGCAATGTTTCTACTGCTGTGGATATTAATGGATATAGGCCAACAGAAGATGCTTTAACAAAGGCAAAAGTGAATGTTGTTGCTGTGTATCCAGTAGCTTCTATTGTCGGTCTTGGTGCTGTTGGAAGAGTTGAGAGTGATTCTCAGAGTGCGACGACTCAAGATGGTGGACTTGTTCCACAAAATGAAGGACGATATACTTTAGGTGGCTTTGTGAGTCTTGGAAAGCAAGAAAGAGGATGCCCTCAACTTGTGCTTGGACTTGAAGATGTATTACTTCATACACAAGCTGGAGATAATACTTTAGCAGACACAGATTCCGTACGAGGATACGCTGGAGTACAATATAGTTGGTAAGCTTTCGAGCTTATCTCCTTTGGAGGATACTATGAGAAAACTCTTTTTATTATTTGTATCTGTTCTCTTACTAGTAAGTTCAGCTGTAGCAGTACAAGCATTGGATGTTGTTATTAGCCCAAGCTCTCCTGATACAGATGATAAACTTACTGCATATGTGAATGGATATGAGGATACAACTTTTGATTTTTATTGGACAAAAGATGGTGCGACGTATAAAACAAGTACTGGTGAGTCTAGTACTTTAGCTGCATCCTATACTGAAGCTGGTGATGAATGGACAGTGACTGTATGGGTGCCAGAAAGTGCATGGTATGATAGCTATGAGGTTGGAGATGAGTCTGTTACTATTGCAGGTGAAGCTCCAAGTACTTCTGATGGAAGAGTTTCTATTGAACCTTCAGATCCTTGTGGAGATGATGATCTTACTGCATCTGTGGAAGGCTATGAAGATACTGTCTTTGACTTTTATTGGATGAAAGATGGTGCAACGTATAAAACCAGTACTGGAACATCAAGTAAACTTTCTGATTCGTATACAGATGCTGGAGATGTGTGGACTGTTGTTGCTTGGGTACCTGAAAGTGCATGGTATGACTCTTTTGAGTATGGTAGTGATAGTGTGGAGATCCAAAACTGTGCTGATGAAGAAGAAGAAACTGAAGAAGCTCCTACCTATGATGGTGGAAACTTAGTGATTGAACCTTCAGATCCTTGTGATGAGGATGATCTTAGAGCATATGTTGATGGCTATGAAAGCACGACTTTTGACTTTTACTGGACTATGGGTGGAGCAACATATGAAACGACTACAGGAACCTCAAGTACTTTTGATAGTTCTGAAACAGACATTGGCGATGTGTGGACTGTTACTGCATGGGTTCCAGCAAGTGCATGGTACGACTCTTTTGAGTATGACAGTGCTTCTGTTGAAATCTTAGATTGTAGTGAAGTCGATGATAACACTGCTCCTTATGCTGCAGACATTCATTTTACTGTGGAAGAAGGAGATATGGTGGATGTTGATCTTGTACAGTATTCCGGTGCATGGGATTATCTCGCTGCTGCTTTTCGAGCAGTAACGTATCAAACACAGGATATACCTGCATTTGATGCTGATGGAGATGTTCTCGCTATTGCATTTGGTTCCCCATTAAATTTAGGTAGTGGTCAATGGCAAACAAATGTCGGAGATGTTGGAAGCTATGAAGTGATGGCTCTTGTTGGTGATGGAACAGACTATGAAGAAGTTCTTATTGAAATCACTGTAGAAGAAGCTGAACCTGTTGTTGTAGATACAGAAGCTCCTCTTGCAACTGATATTCACTTTAGTATTACTGAAGGGGATCTTGCAGATGTTGATGTTGTGTATACTAATAGTTATGCTATCTACCTTCTTGCAAACTATGCAAACTCTCTTTATGATGGAACAAGCATTTATGTCTATGATGCAGATTCTGCTGAAAGTGACTTGAGTTATAGCTTTAGTTCGCCTTTAGATGCAAATGGAGACTGGCAAACTGTTGTTGGTGATGAAGGGAGTTATACTACTAGCTTTGCTGCAACAGATGCTGAAGGAAACATTGGAAGCGCAACTATAGAAATTACTGTAGAAACTGAAACAGAAGAGCCTTGTACTGATTCTGATGGAGATGGTATCTGTGATGAAGATGAATGTGTTGACTCTGATGCAAATGGTGTTTGTGATGAGGATGAATGTGTTGATTTGAATGCAAATGGAATCTGTGATAGTGAAGAAGAAAATACTGCACCAGTTTTAGATGACATTGCGGATATTGAAATCAATGAAGGCGAAAGTCTTTCCGTTACTGCACATGCAACAGATGCTGATGGAGATAGTTTGAGCTATTTCTATATTAATAGACCTGGTGGATCTGTCTCTGGAAGTACTTGGGACTGGACGACTACCTATCATGATGCAGGACTCTATGAAGTTACTGTTGTGGTGAGTGATGGTCTTGCAAGTGATCGTACAAGCTTTAGTGTTAAAGTGAATGATATATGTAATGACTTTAATGCAGACAATGTGTGTGATAGCATACCTAGAAGTGACTATGAAGGAGATCTTTTGACTGTTGATGAGATTCAGGTGTTGAATGCGGATAGTTTGTATTCTGCATATGATGTCTCTGATATGGACTTGGAAACTTCAGGTGTTTTCTTTGTTGATGATGGGTACTTACAAAGTACTGGAAGCGATAATGAAATCAAAGTAGCTTTAGCAATGCATAACAGAAACAGCTTTGACGCAAATGATATTTCCGTGACCTTTATCTTAGATGGAGAAGAATACTTTAGTTCCTTTTCTGATTTAGATAGATCTGAAGAAGCAACACAAATCTATAGTATTGCTATTCCAGAAGGTTTAGAAACTGGAAAGTATGCACTTCGTGTCTTTGTTGAGAGTGATGATATCTCCTATGAAAGAGCTTTCAATGTTCATGTTGTGAGTCTAGGTGATTACATTGCTCAGCCAGTTGCTGAAGAAGAAGAAGAGCCTGTCAAAGAAGCTGTTGCAAGTTTCAAAGATAAAGTTAAGGATTTTTTAGCCTTTCTTTTTTAATTTTTTTTAATTTTTTACATACTGTACATATTTTCTAGGGATTAGATTCAATTAGCTCTTTGTACATAGATAGTTCTATGGTTCAAAGTTTAGAAAAACTGGTGTTGGGCGCAGTTACCCTTGTTTCTTTATCTGGGTGTGGAGAATATCCTTCTGTAGATACTGGGAGTGAAGCATATGTTGTTTTGTATCCTGGTAGTCCTAGTATAGAAGATGATTTGCATTGCCGTGTGGATAGAAGTGAGGATTATACCTTTGACTTTTATTGGTTGGTGAATAGGGCGCTTGTTCAGACTGAAACTGGATTTGCTGGAAGTTTAGGAAGTGTTTTCTTTCAGAGTAAGGATTATGTAGAATGCTCTGCATGGGTTCCAGAAAGTGCATGGTATGACTCTTTTGAAATTGGGACGAGTGGGGTATATATTGAGTAAAGTTTATAAGTAAGATTGGTCTTATTGTTAACATGCTTGATATTGCAGTGACTAAAATGAGTTCCAAAGGGCAGGTTGTGATTCCTCAAGAAATGCGTGGAGAGTTTAAAGAAGGAGAGAAGCTGGTTATTATTAAAAATGATGACCAACTCATCCTGAAAAAGCTTAGTGCATTTGATAAGAAACTTGAGGAAGATCTGCTTTTTGCGAAAAAAACTGAAGAAGCTTATCAGAAATATCTGAAAGGTGAGTTTATCACTGTTTCTGGTGATGAGTTTCTTCGACGATTAAAAAAATGGTAGATGTTGCTTATTCTCTTTCTTTTCAGAAAACTTTTGAGAGGATTAAAGATCAAGAATTAAGAAAACGTATTTACCGTCATATTGATAAGGTCTTAGAAAATCCTGAAATTGGAAAACCTATGCAGCATGAGAGAAAAGGTACAAGAGAAGTCTATATTTGGCCTTACCGTTTATCTTATGTTTATCTTCCTCAAGAAGACAAGGTTGTGATCTTAGCATTTTACCATAAAGATCAGCAGTAATACTTTCTTCCTTCCTTTCTTTGTTTTTGATGGGGCTTATCCTCTGAAAGCCCTTAATGATGTTCCTTATAAGTAGTTACAAAATCGAAAAGTATATAAAGGTGTTGTGCTGTTAGATTACATAGAAAACCCTTGTAGAGGGAAAAGGAGAACAAAAAATGAAACAAACTTTAGGTTTATTGGGATTATTGGGTGTATCACAGCCAGTTTTTGCTGAAGATAGTGTTCGCCTTCCAGAAATAGTTGATTGTCAAAAAGGAAATACTCTGTATCGACTTATTCATCCTCATTCTGAGGCAATTTTAGAAGTGTATGCAATTCCTGATGTGAAGCAAAATCCCATCCTGATTGATAGGTTTTCTTTAGAGAATCCAGATGAGGTTTTTGGACATAGGCTAGATCTTGTTTTAGGATATATAGAACAATGTTTAGAAAAGGAGAAAAAATGAAAGTCATTTTCCTCTCTCTTCTTTTATTATTATCTAGTCTTGTTACTTTTCCTTTAGCTGCAGCTGATTCAAGTGATTACAGTATTGAAGCTGTGTATGTCAATGGAATCAAAGCAGAAGGAAATCTTGTGCAAGTGGAATTAGGGAGTACTGTTCCCATTCAAGTCTATTTAGAAGGTACTGGAGAAAGTACTGATGTACGATTGCGTACATGGATTGGAGGCTATGAGTATGGGAGTGTTGAAGAAACAAGTGACGTCTTTGAGATTGAAGATGGGGTTTCTTATAAGAAGAGCTTATACTTAGAGATTCCTGATGATCTTGATGTTTCTAGCAATGAGTATACTTTACATGTTGAAATGTATGATAGTGAGAGTAGAGAAGAAAAAGAATATACTCTTTATTTTGAACAAGAACGACATGATGTTGTGATTGAAGATGTCTTGTTTTCTGCAAATAGTGTTGCACCAGGAGATTATTTTGGTGTTAAAGTGCGTGTAGAAAATCAAGGTGAGAAAGATGAAGAAGATTTGAAGGTCACTGTGAGTATTCCTGAATTAGGCATTTCTACTAGAGTGTATATGGATGCACTTGTTTCAGGTGATCAGGCAGATGCTTCTACCGCATACTTAGTTATTCCTACAGATGCTTCTGGGGACTATGCAGTGCTTGTTACTGTAGAGTATAATAATGGGTATAGTACTGTCAGTGAAACAGGATATATCTCTATCGAAGGAGAAATGTTGTATGATGAAAATACTTTTGTTTCT
>CAYJSK010000032.1:0-1467 GCA_964372745.1 Candidatus Woesearchaeota archaeon | reverse complement strand
GAATCTTTTTTGATCCTAGAAATAGGGAAACTCTTGATGCACTTGTAGAGCAAGGAAGAGAACAACTAGATTCTGTTCCGGAAGGTTGGTCTAATAGGTGGGATACGCAATGTACTTATAGTGAAACAAAAGAAACTTTACAGGAGATAGCTCCTAGAGTCAATGCTTTTTTGGAAATACCCTCTTTAACACTTCCTCATCTTAAGATTAGATATGATATACTAAAAATTCTTGGAGGAGCAATTGCAGTTTCTGGATCATTATTAGGGATATATCTCATTAGTGAAGTCTCAGAAGAGCTCGCTGGGAGGATAGCTGTTACTGGTTCTCTTATTGTTGGCTTAGGTTCTATGGTGATACCTATAGAAGATTCATTGGGAGAATATGATAGAAACAGAGAATCCATAATTGTTCCATTAGGTGAAAGGAGACAAAGATTACAGTCTATACTTGCACATGAATATACACATCATCTCCAGAATAAATGTTACTCTCAGAATAACCTCCACTGGAGGGCTTTTTTTGAAGGCCATGCCATGGGCGTACAAAAGCAAATTACAGAATCTTTAGCTTATGAAAACAAAGATTTTGCATATATAGAACAGAATAGCTACCTTCAATCGCATTTGGAAGTTGCACAAAGATTATTCAAAGAGCATCATGAAGGAAAACATCATGAATATGCTCAATTATTTTGGGCTTCTCATGCAATAGGTCATGCAGTCTTTCAGCTTGCAGAACAAAAATTTGGTGTTGGCATTTATCGAGATGCATTGAAAGGAAAATTAGCTTTCTTAGACTTGCATGAATAATCCCTCCGAAAATCTTCCGGATTTTTTGTGTAAAGCTTTATTAAAAGAATCCTCTTTTTGAGGACTATGGAACAAAAACTAGTTAAACAAGTTATACATAGTAGTTATACTATGCAAGAAGCTTTAGTAACAACGAAAAAGTGGGGTAACTCTTTGGGTCTTGTTCTCCCTGCTGATGTGGTGAAGGCAGAACATTTGAAGCCTGGGGAAGAAGTTCGCATTACAGTGGAAAGAAAACATAATGTTCTCAAAGAAATGTTTGGTGCAGTGAAATTTAAACGCCCTATAGAAAAGATTCTCAGAGAAGTAGACAAGGAGATGGAAAGTAAATGGGACAAGTAAAATTTTTGGATACGTATGTTCTTTGTGAGATTTTACAAGGGAATGAGAAATATTTTGCTTATATTGATGAAGATTTTGTTATCCTTGATTTAATTTTAGTAGAGTTTTACTGGGTAATATTAAGGGAATATAATGAAGCAACTGCACGTTATTGGTTGTCTAAATTACAACTAAATTCTTTCCCCTGCAGTCTTGATCTTATGGCAAAAGCAATGATCAATAGAAGGAAATTAAAGAGAAATCTTTCTTTTTTTGATGCTGTTGGATATACGTATGCGCAAGAAAAAAATATCCTTTTTGTTACTGGAGATAA
>CAYJSK010000031.1:0-9780 GCA_964372745.1 Candidatus Woesearchaeota archaeon | reverse complement strand
CTGTTGGATATACGTATGCGCAAGAAAAAAATATCCTTTTTGTTACTGGAGATAAAGAGTTTAAGACTCTTCCTGGTGTAGAGTTTGTACCCAAGTAACTAAATCTTTTTAAATTCGTTTTTTCGTTCTTCTTCTATGGCAAAAAGAGTGGAGTCACCATCTTCTATTAATACTTTTCTTCAATGCAATAGAAAATATTATTATCAATATATTGAGAAGTTGCCTACAAAACCAAGCATACATACGGTGCGTGGGAATATTGCGCATTCGACCTTAGAACATTTTTATGCTTTAGATGTTTCTTCTTTTCAAAATTATGAAAAAGATTTTAAGGTTGCCATACAAAAACTTTTTTTAGAACAGTGGGGTGCATATAAAGATGAATTATTCTCTCTACAGATGCCACAAAAAGAGTTGGAAGGGTATTTTGAAGAGACCCTTATGATGCTGATGAATTGGTGTACACATTTTCTGAAAGAGTTTAAAGAAAAATTCTCTGGAAGTATAGAAGAGACATTTAAAAAAATAAAACCAGTTACTGAAGCAGAATATAGCTCTGATCTTCTTTCTGTGCGAGGGTTTATTGATGCCATTCGTTCTGAAGGAGAAGAAATACATATTATTGATTATAAGACGAATGCAAAGTCAGAAATTAAGGATAGCATCAAACTGCAATTAGGGATTTATTCTCTTTTATATCAAGATAGGCATGGGAGAACTCCAGATAAAGTAGGAGTTTTTTTCTTGAAAGATACATTGTATTTACTTCCTGTTGATCAACAATTGCTTCAAAAGGCACGAGATGCAATCTTTATTGTGCATGCACAGACGACACGAACAGAAAAGAAAGAGGAGTATAGAAAGAATATTACTCCTTTGTGTAAATGGAAAACGGGGCAGTGTGATTTTTTTGATGCATGTAAACCTTTTAGTTCCGCGTAGCGGCATGTAAAGCTGCTTTTGCTACGTCTAGCTGTTCTTCTGTAGGTTCTTTTGTGGTTAATCTTTGTAAAAATAAACCAGGAGCCATGATGATTTTAAAGAAAATATTCTTTTCACATGTAGGACTTATGCGAATAAGCTCATAACCCATGCCTGCAATAAGAGGAAGGAGTGCGAGTCGTAATGCGTATTTACTGAGAAAACTAATATCTGTAGGAAGGAAAAGGTATACAAGGATACTTAATGATAAGACAAAGAGAATGAAGCTTGTGCCACAACGAAGATGGATACGAGAGTATTTCTTTGCATTCTTAAGGTCATTATTTTCGTAGGCGTTCACGACTTTATGTTCTGCACCATGATATTGAAAGGTTCTTCGAATGTCTGGCATGAGTGAGATGAGGTATATGTATAAAATTAAGATTAAAATTTTTGTTCCTCCTTCGAGAAAGTTGAAGAGATATCTATTTTCAAATGTGCTAAAATTATTTGCAGTAATTTGTGCAATACCCAAAGGAAGGAGTTTGAATAATGCTAATGCGAATATAACAGAGAATAAAACTGTTGCAATAATGGTTCCTGTACCAAGCTTTTCTTCTTTTTCTTCACCGAGGTTCATATTTGCAGAATAATTAAGTGCTTTTAAACCAAGAATGGTTGTTTCAAAAAGAATAATGGGGCCTCGAAGAAAGGGGATGTTGAGATTTTTATATTTTTTTGTAATACTTCTGTGTTTTTCTTCTTTGACTTTTATTTTTCCATCAGCTGTTCTTACTGCAATAGCAACTTTTGATCCTGATTTCATCAAGACTCCTTCAATGACTGCTTGCCCACCAATGAATTCCATGCTTTTGTTTTTCTTTAGGAGATATTTAAAGCTTTTTCATCTCTTGTTCTTCTTTGTTTATCTTTTTTTCATAGACAAGGAAGAGGATGAGTGCTACAAGAAGGATAAGAGCACCTAGGCTGATACCAATAATCTCTCCCAGTGCAAGTTTTTCTTCTTCTGTGAGTGGCGTTTTTTGTTCTATTTCTTCTTGGATTGTTGCAATATCTTCTGTAACAGGAATATTTTCTTCTCCAGAAATTGCAAAATAGGAAAATCCTTCTGTTGTCGCAGTGTAATATTTATTGTTGTTTTCTTCTCTGAGATATTCTGTGGGGAGTTCTTGCCAGCTCTCATGATATCGTAGGAGTGTTACAGTTTTTGGATCTATATTTTTTTCTTCAAGCCAAGTATTTGGAATAGAGAATTCGAGATCTGCTTTCTCAATGTTTGTGTCTTCGAGATTTGTTATTGTAAATTCTAAGTATTGGTATACTTCTGCTTCAGGACTTTCTATTTCTGTAGGTTTTGTTTCTAAAGCCTCTATCGTTAGTTCTACATTTGTGAGTGCAGTGTTTACAAGGATATCCACCATGCTTATCGCAATGTTTTTACTCTCTATAGTGACTGTAATAGGAGATTCTGGACTTGCTTGTGCAAAGGTTTCTGTAATACTTCTTGGTGCTTCTTCTTCACTCATCGGGGCAGATGCTTTTGTTGTTGCTGTTGTCGTTTTAGGGCTACTCCCCCCACCACCTCCACCACCGCCTCCTCCACCTCCAGCTGAACTGGTACTTGAACTACATGCACCACAGTCTGTACTACAGGAAGAACAAGATTCTTCGGAACTACAAGATGAATCTCCACAACAGCCTGTGACTGAGTAACTGGTTGTGTTTGTTATTCCTGCATTGCTTGTATCATTTGCAAAGATGCTGAAGCTTTGAGAGCCACATGTTGATGCTGTAAATGCAAAGGTGAAGTTGTATGCTGTGTTATTGCTCATGGAATAGTTTGAGCCATTGGGATTCATGTAGATTGCAGAGAGAGGAAGCCCATTGAGAACCCAAGCAGTAACATTTTGTGTGGTGTTTTGTGTGATAGAGCTGTTGTAGAGGATATTGAGTATTCTTGGACCTGAGATGGTATCATTGACTGTAAAGTTTCCTGTTGTGAGATTGAGGTTGCCTGCAGTATCTAAAGCGTACGTGCTGAAAAGATTTGTGCCATTTTGAAAGGTTCTAAAAAATCGAGAGAAATTTGTTGAAACATTTGTTAAAGTATAATTTACTCCAATGTAGGAAAAGTTCACATAATTTAGATACAGTTCTGTGAGGTTAATAGAATAGGATTGGTTATCACCTAGTTCTACAACAGATGTATAGCCTTGTGCATTGAATGTGGGAAAAGTTGTATCGAGGATTAAGGTTCGTAATGAAGAGTTGCCAATGAGATTATGTGAATCTGTACATGCAATGTTCCAAAGATGTGTTCCTTCGGTAAGGTTTTGTCTGAATTCTGTGAGTGTGTTATTTGCAATATTTGTTTTTGTTTGGTTGAGGATACTGTTGATATAGAGAGTGCAATTAAAGTTATTTGAAGTGTCTTCTATTGCTGTAAAATTAAATGTTGTCGAAAGGTTTTTTGTATTTGTAAGGTTTGCTGGTCCGCTGAGTGTTATGATAGGTGCACCTGTAAGAATGGTTATTGTTGCCCAGCTTGTGATATTTTCGTTATTATTACTATCATTTGCATGGATGCGCCAATGGAATACTTGGCCTGCAGAAAAACTATTATTATGCAAAGAATAATTATATTGGTCTCCAACTCTGTTTGTCATAGAATAATTTACTCGTGACCCTGACCAGTTGCCTTCTAACCAGATAGATTCTCTGTTTACATCAGTGACATTTGCAATGAAGGTAATGTTGCTATAAATGAAAAGAGTCGTCGAAGTGGTATTAGGATTTTCTATTTGTGGAAAGAGTGTATCTCCAGCAGTGACTGCTTTTTTTGCATCGAGACGAACGAAGCTTCTTCCTGATCCAGAACTGTCGTTTATACTTGTTCCATTCGTTGCAAGGGTTGTGTTGACTTCAGATACTGTGAGGTTTCTTCCTTCAACTGATTCTTTGTATTGTTGCATCAAGAGAATAACTCCAGAAACGTGAGGAGCGGCCATAGAGGTTCCTGAACGTGATTCTGTGCCACCAGTGTATTTTGTAGAAGTAATGGAAGAGCCTGGAGCGAAGAGGTCTGTGAGGAAGTTTCTGTTTGAAAAAGAAGAGATTGAATCATTTTTTTGTGTTGAGGATACAGAAATTGTTTTACTTATACATGCAGGTGAGGTCATGATTGTTGTACTTCCACTAGATCCAGCTCCATTATTTCCAGAAGCCACAACGACAGAGACATTGTTGTTCCATGCAGTGTTGATTTCAGAAGAGAGAGATGTGTAAGAAGAATCACAGGAAGTAGCATAGGAGCCACCACCAAGGCTGATAGAAATCACAGAGATGTTATATTTTGAAGCATTGCTTGTACACCAGTTCACTGCTGAAGTAATATCAGAGAAGAGTGCATCACCATTTAGGTCTGCGACTTTTACTGCAACAATAGAAGCTTCTGGTGCGACGCCTGTGAATCCTGAAGCGTTTCCTGCAGCAATCCCAGAGGTATGTGTTCCGTGGCCTTGGTCGTCTGTTGCGGAAGTACTGTTTTCTGCGACATTTCCAGAACAGCAACCCCCTGAGCCTGCGTTAGATACTGCACAGAAACATTTTTGTGCGACAATTCTTCCTGCAAGGCCTGGATGCGTTGCGTTTATTCCAGTATCGATCACACAGACTGATTGGCCAAGACCGGTCATGTTTGTTGTTCCATTTTGTCGACTATGGATTATGGATGCATTGATGAGAGGAACAGAGTCATCGAGAAGAATATGGAATATTTCATCTTGTTGGATGCTTTTCACATTGGGATCATTGATGAGTTCTTGAAGTTCTTGTTCATTGACTTTTGCTGCATAGGAGTTTCCAGAGAAATGATTGAGTTCAACATTTGCTGAAGAGAGTTGTTCTATTTTAGATAGTTCTTGTAGTGGTTCTTCGAGTTCTACAATGATTTGAGTTTCTGTGTTTTCTTCTAGAGAGGTGAAAACTTCTTGTTCAACAAAGGTATCTTCAGAGTTGCTTGGGCTGAGTAAAAGAAGACTTAGTACTAAGATTATAATTATTTTTTTCCCCATCCCTTCTATTAGAGATGTTTTTTGTTTAATAATTCTTTTGGTTGTTGAGACTGTCTCGTTGTTCTTGGACAAGGCTTGGACAAAATTATTTTGCCACTACAAAGCTTATATCTATTGAATATGACCGCATGGACAGATGGACACCTTTGGCAGCTACCCCGCGCCAGCCTTATAAATGAACTTACCCCTATTACTCTTGTGAGAGAATATACACCTAAAGAAAAGATGAAGGGTTTGATCATTCCTAATAGTCTTAGCATTGAACTTGCTTATTTGTGTGGCATTTTTGCTGGAGACGGAAGTTTAAGTTATAGAAAAAATAAAAATGAATATGTTTTAACTTGTGTAGGAAACCCTTTAGATGAGAAGGATTTATATTTTCAGGTAATAGGTCCTGCATTTTTTAAAGTATTCGGGTATACCCCTAAAATGAGACTTTATGATGGTGGAACAACATTTGGCTTTAGAACTTATTCAAAAAATTTAATATTGTATTTAACTCAGGATGTTGGTTTACCCTTGGGTAGAAAATATGATTCCATACAAATTCCTTTTTGTTTTATTTTCAATCAAAGTTTCTTATTTGCTTTTCTTAAGGGACTTTTTGATACTGATGGTTGTTTAGTTTGTAGAAAGCAAAAAAATGGCAGATTCTATCCTGTATTAGTCATTCCCTCTAGAAATTCTTCTTTTATTAAACAAATCTCACGGATCTTAAAAGGGCTAGGTTTTTATTTTTATGAAACTTATGATTATAAAGTTAAAGATCTAAGAACAGAAAGGGGTTTTACTCTTATTAGTCGTATAGAAATTAGTGGCTATGAAAATCTAGAGTTGTGGTTTAAGACTATAGGTTTTTCGAGTCCTAAGCATTTGTTGAAATATGTTAAAGTAAGAATGAGTAGCGAGGGATGGAAACCCAAATCTATCTCGAAAAATAGATATTTTGAACCATCGACCTCTACCCAAGAAACAATTGCTTATTCCTTTTCGGGTGTCTAAGGACACTCAGGTGTCATATGAGCCTTCCGCAGTACTTTTTAAGGTACTTCGACGGACACTCCTAGCTGTCCTACCTCGCTGTTGCTTATGACTTTTGGGGGATTTAAATACTTATTGGTAAGGTTTTTTAAGAGAGCTTTCTTCTCTTTTTCTTGGAAAAACAATGGATAGAGAAAAAGTAAGAGATTTTTATCGAAAACGATTAAGCAGATCAGCACTTCTTAAAAGAAGACTTAAGCTTCAGGATCTTCCTCACCAACATAAAAAATTTATTATTGTGCAGGTAGATGGGCTTTCTTATTCTCTCCTCCATGAGTTGTGTGGTACTCGTTATCTTCCTTTTTTAACAAAACTTCTTAAGAGTTATCATGTTTCTCGTTTTGATCCTGGATATCCTTCGACAACTCCTTTTGTGCAAGCAGGTATTATGTATAATGAGAATTCAAATATTCCTGGTTTTCGGTTTTTGGATAAAAAAAATAAAAAAGAATATGTTATGGGTACTGCTGAGAGTGCACGTGCAATAGAAGATGAAATCAGTGGAAAAAATAATGGAATTCTTCGAGGAGGAACTTCGATAGGAAATATTTTTTGTGGTGGTGCTACTCGTTCTATTATTACTGTTGCACATTTGTACAAAACTGAAACTGGACAAAAAAATCTGAGAGATATTCTTGCTCTTATCATCCTTAATCCTTGGGCAACTATGAAAGTTATCTTTTCGAGTACGATAGAATTTTGTGTAGAACTCTATGAAAGCCTTTTGGATATTATCAAAGGTATTTTGTATAACAAACATTTTAATTGGCCTTTCATTTTTCCTTATTTTCCTTTTTTTCGAACTTTTATCAATGCAACGGTACGTGAAATCTCTACAGAGACTGCACTTTTAGAAATGCAAAGGAATGTCCCTTATATTTATTTGACTTATGGTGGCTATGATTGGATTTCTCATTATCGAGGGCCAAACTCCTTAAGTGCTTTTACTTTGTTGAAAGGTATTGATGCTGATCTTCGTCGATTGTATAGAGTTGCGAGAAAGAATGATTATGATGTGTATGTGCTTTCTGATCATGGACAAGTGCCTGCGATTCCTTTTGATCGACTTTATTATGAACGTTTTGAAGATTTTGTAGAGAGGATAAGTCATTTGCCTACGAAAGGGTTGCATTCCAGTCAAGATGAACGAAGCAGTCGTATGAAATATGTGTACTATAAATTACATTACTATTATGAGCATATGTCTTTTCCCTTGCGTATAGGGATACATGCTCTCTTGAAGTATATGGGGAGACAGTTACGAAAGGAACATCCAGAGTCTAAGATTGATTGGAAGAATAAAAAACAAATACTGATGTTGTATTCTTCTTCTCTTGCGCAGTTGTATTTTACTGATAGTGCTCATCGTTGTGATCTTTCTGAAATTGAAAAAAAATATCCTGGTTTTGTAGAGAAACTTGTTGGGCATCCAGGAGTTGGTTTTGCTATTGGAAAAGAAGGAAAAGATATTGTTGTTCTTCATGCAAAGGGGAAAGTAATTCTTTCAGGAAAAGAAGTGAAATATATTGGGGAGAGGTTTTTACATATGTATGGTGATGAGAAGAAGCTTGTGAAACAAATTCGATATTTTGCTGATTTGAAATATTCCGGAGATTTGATTATTAATGGTGCTTTTGATGGGAAGAGAATTATTGCTTTTGAACATTTCCATTTTGGATCGCATGATTCTATTGGTGGGAGGCAGTGTGATGCTTTTTTTATATCTAAGCAGAAGGTTTCTTTAGATCATGTGTTGAATGCAAAAGAATTGTATCATATTTTTTCTGCGTATCATGAAGCAAAAAGGTAGTTTACCCTTTATTTTTAGATAACTTTTTTAAAGGGTAGTTAAAGAAATATATCCCAATAACTGCTCATAAGCTCTTTTGCTAGGAAGTGAATAAGACTTGTGTAGGTTTTCTTTTCTTTGTCTAAAGGATTACTTTTATCTGCTTCTCTTAAGGATTGAAGATAGGCTTTTCTTTCTTTCTTTCTAATGATAAGCGGTGGGTATTCACTGATAATAAGAATCTTATTGAGCAACATTCTTCCTGTTCTTCCGTTTCCATCCATAAAAGGATGTATTTTTTCAAACTTATGATGAAATATTCCTGCCAGAACGAAGGGATGAAGATTTTTTTTATTTTCGTTGTACCATTTGAGAAGAAGATCCATATCTGTTTTGACATATGGTGCTGGGCTTGTATCAAAGTTTGATTTTAAAACTCTGACTTCTTCTCTTCTATACCCTCTTCTTTCGTCAATATTCTTCATCAATTCCTGATGTATTTCTTGTATTTTCTCATGACTGAGATCTTCTTTGTCGTTCATTATTTTGAGGAATACTTCTTCTGTGTTTTGAAGGTCATAGATTTCTCTCAAGGTTTTATTCTTAGGTGTTAATCCTTCCTCGAGGAGTATTTTTGCTTCTTGTAATTTTATAGTGTTTCCTTCCAAGGAGGTTGTGTTGAATGCAAATTCTATGGTAAAATTTTTTATTGTTTCCTTTTGTGTTAAAATATTCTTCTTTTTGAATACTGATTGAAAGTGTGTTTTTGAAGCTTCTATTTCTAATAAAAGGTCTTGGTCTAGGTAGCTGTCTTTCTTTCTTTTTTCTTCTTTTGCTTTTTCTTTGTAGTGATTTGATTTGAGAAAATTATTGATTGTATGGTATGCTTTTCTGATATCTTTCTCCCATTTTGGAAGCTTTGTGAGTGCTTGTTCCACTTCTGTTATTGTTGTTCCTAAATATGCAATGTCTTTGACGATTGTTTTTTTCCCTTTCTTTTGTGAAGCTCGTAGATAGTAATAGTTTTTCTCTCCGCTCTTCTTTTTATAGATGTAAACCATAGTTTTGATATGTTCTCTACGTTTATAAGTTTTACCCTTTATTTTTAGATAACTTTTTTAAAGGGTAGTATGTGATAAAGCATGTAAACTCATTCTTGGTCAAAAGCTATCCCAAGCTGTGGGGTATTCGGATCCCAACACATTAATAAATACCCAATCTTCTTTTTTGCTTATGGCATATGTTCAATCTTCGTGGAATCTTACACATTTGTTGAAAACTCCTCAAGGAAAGGATTTTGATGCTTATTTAAACAAATTAGAAGAGGATATTGTTAGAATTGAAAGTTATCGAAAACAATTAGATTCTCTTTCTCCTCAGAAAGCTGTTCTTTTGTTGAAGGATATTGAGTCTGTACAGCAAGGTTGTTCTGTTCTTATTTGTTATGCGTATCTTTGGTTCTCTGAGAATACAAAATCCCAAGAAGCACGAGCGTTTCAAGATAGGATGAAACAGTTTACTGCTGTTGTGGGGAATAGAATTATGTTTTTTACCCTCTGGTTTAAGTCTTTGGATGAAAAGTCTGCTCAAAAAATTCTCTCTGGTGCTGGAGAATATCGTTATTTCTTTGAGAAACTTTTGTTAGAAAAACCACATACTCTCAGTGAGAAAGAGGAGCAAATCCTTTTGTTAAAAGAGACCACTGGCTCTAGTGCACTATTTAATCTCTATAGTCTTGTAACGACTTCTTTTTCCTATGACTTTCGTGTTGGAACAAAAGTGAAGAAGTTGAATAAAGAGGAATTGACTGTGTATGTACGAAGTTCTTCTGCTGTAGAAAGAAGACAAGCCTATGATCTTCTCTTGGAAAAGTATGCTCAAAAAAAAGAAGACCTTGGATAACTCTAAAAAATTATTTTTAGTGATAGTAATAAT
>CAYJSK010000030.1:4099-9850 GCA_964372745.1 Candidatus Woesearchaeota archaeon | reverse complement strand
TTCAAGAACATAAAACCACTTTGATTTTTACGAATACCAGAGCAGCTACAGAACGTGTTGTGCATCACCTGAAAGAAAAATTTCCTCATAAGTATGTAGCCCTGGATGAAGAAACAAAAGAAAAAGCAGATTTGATTGGGGCGCATCATGGGTCTCTTTCTAAAGAACATCGACTCAAATTAGAGGATGATTTGCGTGCAGGAAAACTACGCTGTGTTGTCACTTCTACAAGTTTAGAATTAGGCTTGGACATAGGATATATCGATCTGGTCATCTGTTTGGGGTCTCCTAAATCTGTTGCTCGACTCCTTCAAAGAATAGGGAGGTCCAATCATCATCTGAGTGGAGTCACCAAAGGAAAAATTCTCGTACAGGATAGAGATGATCTTGTGGAATGTGCAGTGATGTTAAAATTTGCCAAAGAAAAAAAGATGGATAGAATTCATATCCCCACAAATTGTCTTGATGTACTTGCACAGCAACTCTTTGGAATGGCGCTGGAAGATGTATGGGGTGTCAAGGATATGTACAAGGTGGTTAAAAGTTCCTACTGTTATCGTGACCTGAGTAAAAAAGATTTTGAAGAAGTGCTTGACTATCTTGCAGGTAATTTTATTTCACTAGAAGAAAGATATATTTATGCTCGTATTTGGTGGAATAAAGAAGAAGGAAAAGTAGGGAAGAAAGGGAGAATGTCTCGAGTTATTTATATGACTAATATTGGGACCATTCCAGATCAACAAGGGGTTATTGTCAAAGATCAACGAGGAAATAAGATTGGGATGATTGATGAAGCCTTCTTAGAAAAGTTGGATAAAGGAGATATTTTTGTTTTAGGTGGAAATACCTACCAATTTAATTTTGCTCGAGGAATGGTGGCACAAGTGATTCCTATGCCTGGAAAAAGACCTACGGTCCCTTCTTGGTATTCTGATCGACTCCCTCTGTCCTATGACCTTGCAAATGGGATTGGGAATTTTCGAGAACTCATGGAAGATCAATTTAAGAAGAAAAAGATAAGGAAAGAAGTGCTTGAGTTTATTCATGAATCTCTTTATGTAGATAAGACTGCTGCAGAAGCCTTGTATAATTATTGCAGAGATCAGTATGATTACATAGGGATGCCGAGTTCTAAGAAACTATTAATTGAACACTATAGAGATGAACATATGAAAAACTATGTGGTGTTTCATGCATTGTATGGAAGAAGAGTGAATGATGTGCTTTCTCGTGCAGTTGCTTTTGCTATTTCGCGCGCGCAACACAAGGATGTGGAACTGGGAATTAGTGATAATGGTTTTTATATTTCTTATGATAGAAATGTGGATGTGTCTAAAGCATTTTCCTTGTTAAAAAGTAAAGAACTGCGAAAAGTGTTGGAGCTTGCAGTGGATAAGTCTGAGATCCTTAAGAGAAGGTTTCGACATTGTGCAGGGCGAGCACTTATGATTTTGCGAACCTATGGCGGAATTAAAAGGAGGGTAGGAAAGCAACAAGTCAGCTCGATGATTCTTTTGAATGCAGTGCGGCGTATTTCTGAGAATTTTTTTATCTTAAGAGAAACCAGAAGAGAAGTACTTGAAGATCTTATGGATTATGACTCTGCTTTAGAAGTCCTTCAAAAAATTGAGGATAAGAAAATTAAAATTGAAGAGATACATACTTTTATTCCAAGTCCTTTCGCTTTGAATCTTGTGATGCAGGGATACTCTGATATTTTACGTATGGAAGATAGACAACAATTTCTCCAGAGAATGCATCAAATGGTGAAGGCAAAGATTGCTTTGAAAAGCTCTCGATAGCTTTATAAACCAAGGGTTTAGCAGAAAAGCTATGGAATTAGATGAAATTGTTAGAAGGGTAGGGAAGAAAACAGAACTAGAAGGAAATGGATCTATTCATTTTCCTCTGGAGTATGCTTATTTTGATCTTGCTAAGGAAATAGTATTTTATGGCACGAACAATCCACTTGAATCAAGACGCATTTTTCATGGTCTTGCAGAGCGTTTTCCTTGGAATAGATTCGTTGATGGGTTTCGACATGGCCTTTTAGAAAAATCATTAGAAGAGCTACATAGGATTAAACAAGATCATGGCAAAATGGTTCTGAGCCTTTCTTATTTAGATACTGAAGTGGGAGATATTATTGAACTTCTACGAGAATACCCTTAGTGCCCCTTATAACCTAGGTCTTTTGCTCTTGCAATTCGAAGAAAAGTGATAATTCCTTTCTCTTTTTCATAGTAATATTCTAGCCTATAATCATTTAATGGTGCGGGGATATGAGCGTGGAGTAATCTTGGATCACTTCTCTCTATAATTGCCAGTGTGCTTCCTCTTGCTTCTCCTTCTGAGAGAAAGTACTGTTCAATTGATCTCTCTACTTTTTCTATTAATTGTTTGTTAGAAGCTTGTTTTTTATCTTCTTTAAATTGAATGTATTCATCTGTATAATTAATATCTATCTTTTTTTCTATGAAAAGTACTCTTAGTTGATGACATACTTCTTTTAATGATACTAGAAGAGGGTACATTTCCGTAAAGAGAAGGCCAGAAAACCCTGGATCTTTAAAGGAGGCCTCACTAAGAGGACGAATCTCTTTATCAAAAAATGCTTTAATTTTTTGGAAATGAGGACTACTTACTAACTCATGTGCATCCATTCTTGTCGTTTTGTAAATACTCTTCTCAATGGATTCTTTGAGTATAGATATTTGGTAACATGTTGCTTTTAGCTGTAAGAAGTTTATTTCTTTCCCAGAGTCTATTAACCCTTGTACTTTTTCTATTTGTTGGAGTATCCCATTAAGATTTTCTAGTAGAGATTCCATAAAAACACTTTAAGATAGAATACTTAAATAGCTATTGTTTCCTGGCTCTGCTGACTTTCTTCAGAGTTTTTACTTTTTGATTCCCTCTAAGGAAAATCTGGGTTTGTTTCTATTTGATTCAATAATCAATGGAGTAAGTAAGAAGAGAAATTATATTCTTTTTCTAAGATACCCCAGATGCACTCCGCTTAAAATAAATAAAAGGCTTGAACCAAATGCCCAATATATGATATAGAGTATCCCTTCAAAACTAAAGAAAAAGTTCGTAAGATCAATAATACTTGAAGCTCTTAACTCGAGACTTATTGCTGCCACTAATTGCATTATAGAAAAGTATTCATAAAAGAAAAAGAAGAGAAGAGAAAATATTGCAAAGATCACCCCTACCCATTGCTTCTCTTGTACTACTGTCTTTTGTTTCACAGATCGTATAAGCTTTAGAGTATAAATCAAAGTCAAAACAAAACTTCCAAGAAGAACAAGAAGTATACTTACACTTAATGTTCCACCCTGCAGCATAGTGAGAATTTTAAAATCGTCAAGAAGAGAAGTAAGAATTGCAATAGTGAAGATACATAGAGAGATATACAAAAAGTAGAGAAGCTTGTTATTCACTCTTTTTTTCATTTACTATTGACCTAAGCTTTTTTATTTATATATCTTTGCCTTTATTTTGCAAAAAGTTTAATAGTTCTTGTTTTTCTGTACCCATATGCATATCCATGAAAATATTGAAATAAGAGATTTAGGATTGTATCTGGTCAAAGAGAAGACTCTTATCATTAGTGATATCCATATTGGATTTGAAGAAGCATTGAATAGGCAAGGTGTTCTTATACCTCGCGTTTTCTTTAAAGAGTTTCTTGAACGATTAAAAAAAATGTTAGACAATGTAGACACTGTTGTTGTCAATGGAGACTTGAAACATGAATTTGCAGGTATGAGTTCCAGTGAATGGAAAGGAACAGATGCTTTCTTTCATGTGCTGGAAGGAAAAAATATTATTATCATTAAAGGAAACCATGATCCTATTCTACCTTTTGTTCTTACTCATACAAAAATTCTTCCCTTTCTACGACTAGGAGATATTCTTATTGGGCATGGAGATATTATTTTACAAGAAGAAGCAAAAGTCATTATTATTGGGCATGAACACTGTGCTATTGGCTTAAAAGAAGGAATGAGAGTAGAGAAGTTTAAGTGTTTTTTGAAAGGAAAATATAAGGGAAGTACTCTTCTTGCAATGCCTTCGTGTAATTTAGCTACTGAAGGGACGGATGTTGCACGTAGTGATAGGTTGTCTCCTTATTTGCAGCAGAATTTGAATTTATTTGAAGTATTTATTGTTTCTGACAAGGTGTATGCATTTGGGAAAGTGAAAGAACTACAGTAAAGATTTAGTAAGTATTTATTTCTAATCCTTTTACACGCTCAAAATGCTTTTGGTTTTTTGTAAGAAGTACTTTTTTCTCATTCAAACATATTCCTGCAATCATACTATCTTCAGGTTGAATTGGTCTACCTTGCAGATATAACTCACTATGAATTTTTCCGCCAATCTTTGCACTTTCACAATCTAGGTTTAAAAGTGCTAATCCTTCCAAAAGAGTGTTAATCTTATCTAATTTTGCCTTATTACTCATATCAGCTACACCTTGCCAAATTTCAAAAACAGTAATAGAAGTAGTGAATAGTGAAGTGTTTCTTTTTTCTAATTCTTTTGCTTTTTTTACTGCATCTTCTTGGTTATTTAAAAGATCAATGATAAAACAGGTGTCAAGAATCATTGAAGTACTTTCCTTGTTTGTTCCATTCTCTTTGCAGATTCCTCTCTGAGATGGCTTATTCTTTTCTTGACTGTTTTTGCTTCTTCATCACTAAGTATGCCTGCAAAATCTGTTAATCGCACTTTTGAAGTTAATCTTCTAATTACCTCACTAAAACTTTCATTGTCTTCTTTTAATGCATCTAGTCTTTCGTATGCATCTTCTGTGATTGTCAAAGTCTTTGTTGCCATGTCTGCGTGTATGTACGTGTAGTATTTAAAGTTTGGGATTCTTAAAAGATTATTGTTTCTGATCAAGTCTATGCGTTTGGGAAAGGAAGAGAGCTATAGTAAAAACTTATCAATCTGACTCTTTGCTTTTTCTCTTCTCTTTTGATGCTCTCCTAATATCTTATTTATTTTCTCAATAAGAATTGCTTTGATTTCCCCTGAAAGCATTTTTCCAGATTTATACTCTTGGTATATTTGTTTTAGACGCTCATCATCCTCTTCAAAGAACATCAACCACTGATATGCAACGTCAACATCTGGATTTCCTCCTTTCTTTCTATGTTCTTCTATTGTTGCTTGTCCTCCGGAAAATGCATACTTGTTCACTTTATTCTTGACTGTTTTAGCATCATCAGTAGTATATATTGCAGTGTGTTCTGCAGAGGAAGACATTTTTCCATCTGTTGTCATTCCTGCTAGCCCTGGAAGAAAACGACATTGTATAGAAGCAGGTTTGTAATGCCCAAGCTTAGGAAGAACATCACGTGTTACACGAAAATGAGGATCTTGATCTATGGCGTGGGGAATAAGACAAGGAATTTTCTTGTTCTTCATGACTGAAGGAAGAAATGCCGGAACAGCTTGCATTGCTGTGTAAAATATTGCGCCTAGGTTTTGTTCATCTTTAAATCCAAATGCAGCTTTTACTGTAGAAAAAGTTATGTGTTTTGCAACTTTCACTCCTTCCTTGTACATCAAACTTGCATCTCTTGTATCTATCAGAAATTTTGTTTTCTTAGGATCAAAACCCATCGCAATAACATCAAGCATGTTATCCTGTAGATAGGCTTGAGAATCTTCCCAACTGAGATCTTTTTTAAAAAGATACTTATGATTTCAACTATTCTAATCAGTTTAATATTG
>CAYJSK010000030.1:0-4089 GCA_964372745.1 Candidatus Woesearchaeota archaeon | reverse complement strand
TGTATACAAATAAAATTTGTTTCCTTTTTCATACTCATCTAAGATAAAGTTCATATCCCTATGTGCAAAGAAAATTTTTCTTCTCAGGAAAGGATGTAATTCTCCCGTATGTTTTTCTATTCTCTTAAGAACTTTCTCATCAATTTTAGATACACCAAAGTCCTGAATGAGTTTATCATAATCAATATTCCCTTTGACTTCCCAAGGAGTAACTGTAGCCATGTTTATTTTTAAAGAAAAAGAATACTTAAACCTTTTGGTTCATGTTCTCGGGAGGTAAGTAAAACTTCCACTGAGGATCTTATTTCTTCCGCTGTGTTTTGCATCATAGAGTTTTTTATCTGCAATTTCAATCAATCTTGCTGCGATATCACTCAGAGATTTTTCATCAAGAAAAGTTTTAGAGATTTCTATAGATGCAAGTCCTCCACTTATAGTAATATTTTTCTTTCCACTCTGAAGATCTCTTTGAATAGATTTTATTGAAGAATAGGCTTCTCTATTTACTATTATTCTCTTACACTCTGTTTCTATATGTACTCGAATAGATTCTGCATGTTGCTGTGCTTGTGAAAATGATGAGACTTCTTTAAATATAACTGCAATTTCTTCTCCCCCTATGCGACAAATAATATCTCCAGCAGATACAGAGTCTCTTGTCACTTCTCCTACAGCTTTTAAGACTTCATCTCCGGCAGGATGCCCATAAGCATCATTTATGTCTTTGAACTTATCTAAGTCAAAATACAAGAGACTAACTATACCTCCATTCCTTGTTATAGAAGCTATTCTTTCTAAAAGAGCTGGACGAAAATACTCTTTATTCCCTACACCCATTAATGTATCATATTGCAATTTTTGTTTCATGTCTTCTATTGTTGCTGTAAGTATATCCTCTCTAGCATATTTTCTCTTATCCCTTTTTCTTATAAAGAACCTTTTAAAGCGAAGATAAAATTTTAAAGAAGCATCTTCAAGCTTGCTTAACCCAGTCTCTTCTAATAAGGCAAGATATCTTTCTGCTTGTGGAGGAGAAAGTTGTTTCAGATCAGATTTTATCATTCTAGTGGTCAGTACTTTTTGTGCTTTCCTTTTTTCTAAAGTTTTTATAACAATAGACTTTTGATCTATAAGAGCAGTATAGGGATTGATCACTCTTCCTTTTTCTTTTGAAAAGACATTCTGAAGAGCTTTGATATTTTCTCTGAGCTTTGTATTTGCTTGCCTTACATGCGTTTTTAATTCTTCTGCAACTATCTCCTTGTTTAAGATTATTTTGGGATTAAAAGTATACACTTGTTGAAGAAGTCCTAAGTCTTGCTCTAATATTTCTTTTTCTTCTTCAATTATTGTTCTCAGTGCTTCTAGTAGTTTTTCTAAATAAGAATTGATTTTTGTTTCTTTTTCCGCTATTTCTTTTTCTTTTTCTAAATCATTGAGAAACACCACTAATGCATGTTTGACTTCTCCATCTGGCAGAAGATCTGCATTTCTTCGAATTTCTACAACATCTCTCTCGAGTTTTAAGATTGCTTCATCCCAGTCTTGTGTTTCTTCTGAGACCACTCTGCTTATATGAATGTCTTCTAGATCACTATCTGAGACATAACGCAAAGAAAGTGTAATATGTGTTTGGAGATCTTTTACTACTAGGCTTATTTCATCAGCAATTATTCTTGTAGGATTTCTGAAAAAATCTTCTGTTTTATCTATTAAAGAGAGAGCTAATTGTTCATGCCTCAATAAGAGTTTCCAACGATAGTCAAAATCACGAATAAGATTATACTCCCTCTTTTGAAGTTTGATGATTTTTTGTATGTAATCAACAAATTCTGCAGCCATCCTTTTTTTAAGATGAAGAGCTTCTTAAATGTATTTCTTTTTTAGTGGGCAAAAGTCTTTTAAATCAGAAGGAAACACAGATATCCTATGGATAAGAACTATAATCCTAAAGAAGCAGAAGAAAGATGGCAGAATTATTGGGATAAGCAAAAGATCTATGCATTTCATCAAGAATCAAAAAAAACAATTTTCTCCATAGATACTCCTCCACCAACAGTTTCCGGACAAATGCACGTAGGTCACTCTTTTTCCTACTCTCAAGAAGATTTTATTGCTCGTTTTAAAAGAATGAGAGGGTACGAAGTGTTCTTTCCTTTTGGAACTGATGATAATGGGCTTGCTACAGAAAGGCTTGTAGAACGGTTGAAAAATGTTAAATCAAAAAAGATGGAAAGAAAAGAATTTGTTAAACTTTGCTTAACTACCTTACAAGAAATTCGACCAGCTTTTGTTGAAGACTGGAAAAAATTAGGAATCTCTTGTGATTATAGTTTATTTTATTCTACTATTGATAATCATTGTCAAAAAGTCTCTCAGAAATCTTTTATTCAACTTTACAAAAAAGGATTAGAATATAGAAAATTTGCTCCACTTATTTTTTGTCCAGAATGTAAAACAGTTATTGCTCAAGTAGAAATGGAAGATAAAGAAGAGCAATCTTCTCTTAATTATATTAAGGCTCAAGTTGAAGATGGTTCCTATATTATTTATGCTACAACAAGACCAGAGCTCTTGTATGCTTGTGTCGGGATGAGTATTGATGAAAAAGGAGACTATGTTATCATCTCTGTAGCTGATGAAAGATGGATTGTTAGTGAAGAATCCTTAGATAAGATTGGGAAATGGGTTTCCTATAAGGTTCTTGAAAAAATTAAAGGCAAAAAAATACTAGGGAAAAAAGTAACTATCCCCCTTTCACACAATGTTGTTCCTCTTACCCATGATAGTGCAACAGAAACAAAATATGGAACTGGAATTGTTTATTATTGCACCTATGGAGGTTTAGATTGTGTAGAATGGATGGCACGTCATCCAAAGGTACAGCCCATCCACATTATGGGTCTTGATGGCATGTATAATGAAAAATCTGGAATAGTCTTTGGTATGCATTCTCTTGAAGCAAGAAAACATATTCTTCAGGAATTAGAGAAATCCAAAAATCTGGTTCATAAAGATCCTATAAAACATATTGTTAATACTCATGAACGTTGCGGCACAGCTATAGAATATGTTGCAACAGAACAATGGTTTGTCAAATACTTAGATAAAAAAGAGTTTCTTCAAAAGGCAGGAGATGCTTTACATTGGCGCCCAGCACATATGAAGAATAGATTTGATAACTGGATTAAAGGACTACAGTGGGATTGGTGTATATCCAGACAAAGGCATTATGGTATTCCTATTCCCGTATGGTATTGTAAGAAATGTCAAACCGTAAATCTTCCAGAAGAAAAAGAACTTCCTGTTGACCCATTGAAAGATACACCTTCAAAACCCTGTAGCTGTGGTTCAAAAGAATTTACTCCAGAAAAAGATGTACTTGATACATGGGCTACTTCTTCTCTAACTCCAGAAATTGCGGCTTCTCTTGTTCCAGAAATGCATGATAAGCTTTATCCTATGGATCTTAGACAAAACTCTCATGATATTATTACTTTCTGGCTTTTTAATACCGTTGTGAAATCTCAACTCCATACATCAGTAAATCCTTGGAAAGATGTTATGATCACTGGCTGGGTACTTGACCCACATGGCAAAAAAATGTCTAAATCTAAAGGAAATATTGTAGACCCTAGAGAAATTTGGAATAAATACTCCGTAGATGCATTACGTTTTGCTGCTGGAGGTACTAAATTAGGAGAAGATTATCCTTTCCAGGAGAAGGATGTTGTTACAGGCCAAAAAACAGTTACTAAATTATGGAATGCAGCCAAGTTTACTTTCCCACACCTTGAAGATTACAAAGAAAAAGCTAAAAAAGTTGAAGCATTTGATCTTTGGATTTTTTCTAAGCTACAAAGACTCATCAAAGATTGTACAGAAAATTTTGACACATATGAATACTCACGAGTCAAGGGTGATACAGAAAAATTCTTTTGGATTACTTTTTGTGACTTTTATTTAGAGGTTGTGAAAGACAGATTATATAATCCGGTTCAGAGAGGAAAAGAAGCACGACACTCTGGCCAGTATGCTGTTTCTGAAATATTCTTGACACTTTTGAAACTCTTTGCACCCATCATGCCG
>CAYJSK010000029.1:0-9960 GCA_964372745.1 Candidatus Woesearchaeota archaeon | reverse complement strand
AAACAGCCAAAAACTATTTAAAGAGCTGAAAAACTAAAATCTCTACCATGGCAAAGAAATTAGGCTCTGTTGCACGTTTCGGTGCACGATACGGGAAGAGAACAAAAACAAAGGTTCTCACAGTTGAAAAAATCCAAAAAGCCCCACAAAAATGTCCATACTGTTCAAGATCTGCTGTCAAAAGAACATCAGCTGGTATCTTTCAATGTAAAAAATGTGATTCCAAATTTACAGGAAAAGCATACAAAGTAGGAGAATAAAAAAATGGTCGAATACAAATGTTTCACCTGCGAAAAAGCAGTCAAAAGCGAGTATGTTAAAAAGAAAATTCGCTGTCCGTATTGTGGAAGTAAGATTCTTTACAAACAACGAACTGTTCCTACAACATTGAAGGCAATCTAAGATGGATATTGCGAAAGATACGCAGGAGAAGATTGGTCAATTACAACTTTTTGAACAACATATACACACTTTTTCTACACAAAAACGCAACATTCAATCACAAATGTTAGAGCTTGAAAATGCTTTAAAAGAACTAGATACCGCAAAGGGAACAGTCTACAAAATTGTGGGAACAGTCATGTTTCATTCGGAGAAAGAAAAACTCCATAAAGATCTCAAAGAACGAAAGGATATCCTAGACCTTCGTATCAAGAGTTTAGAGAAACAAGAAAAGGCTACAGAAGAAAAAGCAAAAAAACTACAAGCCGAAGTTATGGCTGAATTAGAAACACACATGGACAAAGATGGAAGAGCTCATTGAAGAATTATTGGCAATGATTGAGGATGACAGCATCCCTAAAAATGTAAAAATCAAGCTAGAGAGTGCCATTGCTGTCCTTAAAGAACACACAGTAGAAGAAAGCATTCGTGTAAATAAAGCCTTACAACAGCTTGATGACCTCTCTGATGACCCCAACATCCCTTCCTATATGAGACCCCAACTTTGGAACATTGTCAGCCAACTAGAAAGTCATTAAATTCTATATTCTTCAACAACAGCTTCGCTACTACAGAAATATATTTAAACCACTTCTTATATGAATGCTCTCTAACGGGAGGATTCCATAAAAATGAAAGAAACCTTTTTACGAATCAAAGATAAAATTTTAGGAACAACAAGAGAAGAAGACATTCCAGATGAATTTGGCGAAGACTATTTAGAAATAGATAGTGAACAACAACCAGCAAAGAAATCAAAGGTATTAGTAAAACCCTTCATAATCAAAGAATTTCAAGATGTAAAGTTAGTTCTTGATGCATTACGAGAGGGATATACTATTGCACTGGTGAATATCAAACCAATAAAGGATAAAGATATTATTGAACTCAAGAGAGTGGTAAACAAATTAAAGAAAACCACAGATGCTATTGATGGTGATATTGCTGGTTTTGGAGAAGATTGGTTGGTAGCAACACCTAACTTTGCTTCTGTCGATAGAAACCAACAAAGAGCTGCTCCAGCACAAACTATTGTTGAGTAAAATTCTTTTTTTACTTTACTTTTTCTAAGATTTTACAAAAATGAATACCGAAGTCTCAAGAGTAAAGCTTTTAAACTATTTCTAATATTTTATTCATTATGGCAGACACATTAAAAAGTGAAACATGTCCGATTTGTTTAGAAAAGAAACTCGCATTAACAGAAGACGAAATGGAAATTCCTTATTTTGGAAAAACCTTTGTCTTTTCTATGCACTGTGAAGGTTGTGGCTTTCATAAAGCAGACATTGAAGCAGAAGAAAGGAAAGATCCTTGCCAACTCACATTCACCATTGAAAAAGAAGAAGACATGAATGTACGCGTGGTAAAATCTTCTGAAGCAACAATTAAAGTTCCTCAGTTACACATGACAGTAACACCAGGCCCAGCATCGGAAGGATATGTTTCAAACATTGAAGGTATTCTTACTCGCTTTGAGAAAGTGATTGAAGATGAAAAAGAAAACAGTGACGATGATACAGCAAAAGCAACAGCAAAGAATCTTCTGAAAAAAATAAGAAAAGTCAAATGGGGGGAAATTCCTTTAAAGATTGTCATTGAAGATCCTTCTGGGAATTCTGCAATTATTTCTGAACGAACTGTGATTGAAAAACTGAAAGCAGAAAAGAAAATAAAGAAAAAATAAGAAAAAATTAAATCTCTTCCTCAGAGTCTTCATCCTCACCAGCAAAATCATCCTCTTCATAATCATCTAAAAAGTCATCATTGCTCAAATCTTCATCTTCATCTAGTTCATAGTTATCTTGTTCCACGTACATCCCTCCAAAAAACATAATTTTAATTTTGAAATCTGAAGTCCTATAAAAAGATTTCTATAGTCAAAAGCAAAAACGAGGAAAAAGAGAGCTCCGAAAACCTTATATAGCCCTTTTAAAGAAAAAAACAAGAACAAAATGGCAAACCAACAACCGATTTATATACTCCCTGAAAATACCCAAAGATACATGGGTAAAGACGCACAGAGAAATAACATTATGGCTGCAAGACTCGTTGCAGAAACTGTGCGTACAACTCTTGGTCCAAAAGGTATGGACAAAATGATTGTTGATTCTCTTGGTGACATCACTATTACAAATGATGGGGTAACCATTCTCAAAGAAATTCAAATTGAACATCCCGCAGCAAAAATGATTGTGGAAGTTGCAAAAACGCAAGATGAACAAGTGGGCGATGGAACAACTACAGCAGTTATCCTAGCTGGAGAACTTCTCAAGAATGCAGAAAAGCTTCTCGATCAAAACATCCATCCCACTGTAATTACCAAAGGCTATAACATGGCAAGTGAAAGAGCACAGTTTCTATTGAAAGCAATGGCTGAACCAATCTCAAGTACAGATAAAGAAACATTGAAGAAAATCGCAATCACTTCTATGATAGGAAAGAGTGGCGCGGCAAAAGAAAAACTTGCAAACCTTCTTTTAGAAGCAGTACATGAAGTCGTAGAAAATAATCAAATTGATATAGATGCAATTAAATTAGAAAAGAAAGTTGGTGGGGGTATAGAAGACTCTGAACTTATCAAAGGTATTGTTTTAGATAAAGAAAGAGTCAACTCTTCCATGCCCACAAAGATCACCAATGCAAAAATCGCATTAATCGATGGTGCTCTTGAAGTCAAATCTCCAGAAACAGATACAAAAATTCAGATTTCCGATCCGAGCCAACTTCAAGGTTTTTTAGACCAAGAAGAAACAATTCTCAGAGGGATGGTAGAAAAAGTAAAAAGCTCTGGAGCAAACGTTATTTTCTGTCAAAAGGGTATTGATGATATTGCACAATACTTCCTAGCAAAATCAGGCATCTACGCTGCTCGTCGCGTCAAAAAATCAGACATGGAAAAACTTGCAAAAGCAACAGGTGCAAAGATTGTCACAAAAGTGTCTGAACTCACTGCGATGGAATTAGGAGAAGCAGGTGAAGTTGAAGAACTGAAAGTAAATGGTGAACAATTAACGTATGTAAAATACTGTAGAAATCCAAAAGCAGTCACCATTCTTCTTCGCGGTGGCACAGAACATGTCGTTGCAGAAATAGAACGAGCAATGATTGACTCTTTAAGTTGCCTTGTTGCTGCACTCCAAGTAGGGAAAGTAGTAGCAGGTGCAGGTGCAGTAGAAATTGAACTTGCAAAAGGCCTAAGAAGTTTCGCAACATCTCTTTCTGGAAGAGAACAACTTGCAGTACTTGCTTTTGCTGACGCAGTTGAAGTAGTCCCAAGAACCTTAGCAGAAAATGCTGGTCTTGATCCAATAGACATTCTTACCGAACTCAAAGCAAAACATGATGCAGGTATGAAATGGGCTGGTATCGATGTCATAACAGGAAAAGTCATGGACTCTTGGTCTTGCGGAGTTATCGAACCATTAAAAATTAAAACGCAAGCAGTGAAATCAGCTTCAGAAGTCGCAGAACTTATTTTACGCATCGATGATGTCATTGCAGGTTCTGGATCACGACAAGCACAAATGCCACCAGGAATGCACGGAGGAATGCCTGGCATGGATATGTAAGATGGATCTTCAAGCGTATATTTTACTCCCCGGAGAAGAATATCATGGCAAAGATCTTCTTATTGGAAAACAAAGAATACTCCGAGAGGTTTCATGGAGACAAGCACATGTACTCTTGCAACAAGACCACGCATTCATGCTTCCACCAAGAGTTTTTTTTCATTTTCTTCATTATCTTCATGGTGAAAGAGTCTATGATGGAAAAGGGGACAGAATTTCTGATGAAGAAAGGAGAGGCTTAGTCAGACAATACACAGACGAATGGCTTGATGCACATTTTACAGAATCTCAAGGCACACTTTATTTTGAAAGTTCCCATCTTCTTATAGAGGGTATGCTTACTCCACAAATCAAAAGGAGATATGATTCTCTAGAAACAGACAGAATTTCTCATCAAGGGATAAATCTTATGCAGTTAATTCTTCATCCTACAGAAACAGGCCTTCCAACAAGAGATATACAAAGAGGACAGGATTATTTTTTATCGCCAAGAATAGATGCAGTCATGCGTTGGGTAGCAGAAGATGAAAAAAAAGGCATTGCCTGCAGAAAACACCCTGACTATACAGACTCTTCTGTGGGTGTACGTGAAGCACGATTCAGAGAAGATTCTGAACAAGTTTCTTTAGAAATCATTGATGAAGAATAGCCGAAACAAAGAAAAGTATATAAATGGGCATTCTCTCTAACTAAAGATGGCAAAGAAAGTGGTGAAGAAAGCAGCTGCGAAAGCTCCTGCACAAAATACTTCTGCAATAGACCGCTTAATTGATTCTAATACACAACTGCAACATAAAATGGCAGATGTACTTCTCGGTGTCAAAGAACTCAATGAAAATGTTTCTACTCTTGTCACAATATTCAAAAGTGCTGGAGAGCATATTAAAGCAGACAAATACGAAGACCCTATGATAAATCGCTTGAATGAACTCCTCGAACAAAATAAAAATCTAGCAAAAGCTCTCCTGCTTGTAGAAAAATTCATCAAAGAAAAACAAGCAGCACCAAGCCCAATATCCAATAGCCCATATTAACCATGCCTACACAATTCATTTTCGATAAAAAAACGAAAGAAGAGCAAGAGACCCTTGCAGAAATTCTCCGATTAACAAAGAAAGAACCCTATCCAACAAAGGAAACGATACATCTTGCACGCTTTGTCAATGCCTGTTTTTATGTCATTGAAGATGTCAAAAGAAAAGAAGAAGAAAAGAAAGAAGAGCTCAAAAGACGAAAACAAGCAGAAGAACAAGAATTAATAAGAAGAACACAACAAGAGACACGAAGAAAAGAGCTCGAATCACTTGCACCTTCACCCAATAGAGAGAGTGAAGAACCTCCATTATTAGATGTTCCAGAAATACCAACATTACACCAACTGGGATTGGAAGAAATCCCTTCTCCAGAACAAAAACCTGTTCTTCAAAAAATATCAACACCTCTTGCAAAAAGAGAATATGTTCTCAAATTGTATGACAGCCAAGTAGGCATTCTTGTAGAAAAAGAAGAAAATGGAAGCTACATGTATAAAGTAGTGGAACCATATATGGAAAAAAATATTCTTCAAAAAGTAAAAGAGATGTATGGCAAAGAGTTTGAACGTGATAACAGCCTCTTTGATAACCAAGCCTTCCTCAAAAAAGCTGCAGAAAAAATTTCGAATAAACTAGGCATACCTTTCTCAGAAATGCTTCCACAAAAAATACATTATTATTTGGAAAGAGACATTCTTGGAGCAGGAATTTTTGATCCTCTTCTCTATGATGAAAAAGTAAAAAGCATTCTCTGTGATGGCCCAAACAAAACACTTAAAATTGAATATGCAGATCTAGGTGCAATGGAAACAAATCTCACTATTGAAAAGAATGAAGACCTCAATCGCTTCCTAAAACGCATTGCAATTGCTTCTGGAAAGACCATCAACGACACAAACCCACTCTTAGAGGTCACCTTCCAAGGATTAAAATTTGAAGGCATTATGGGCCTTGGTGGTGGCAACTCGAGACTCAGCATCAAGAGGATTACACAATGATTTTTGAATTTATCATCATCTTTGTACTTCTTTTTATTATCATAGGATTAATCTATCAATTTATGTATGACTTGTATCTCTGGGTATTCATACTCTCCATAGTATTCTATGTCTGTTATGTAGCAGTAACTTTGGTCTTTTATTATAGAAAAAAGAAAGCACTAAAAAAAGAAACAGAAGCTCCTAAAGAGCCAATGCAAACGGCAGTAAGTAAAGCAGAGCCTGTAAAAGAAATAAAGAAAGAAGAGAAGAAGCAAGATAACAAAGAACAAAAAGAGCTCCAAATACTCAAAGAGTTCATTACCAAAAATCTCAAACAAGGTTTCAAAGCAGATGTGATTAAACAAGCACTTCTCAAACAAGGCTGGCCGAAAGAAAAAGTCGAGCAAGCATTCAAATGAACCCCTATCCTACTTGGAGCCTGATTATTGCAAGCCTAGGCTTAATCATTTTAGGATATCTTCTGGGAGGATTTTTTCAAATCAATTACTTTATTGGTGGGGCAGGTATACTTATGGGGATATACAATCTAAGGAGGAAGAAACAATGAAAAAGAAATGTATTTTATGTGGATGTTCACAACATTGGTTGATAGGCTGTAAAGATCATAGAGCTGGAAAACATAAAGAAGAGAAGAGCTAAGGTTGATAGTACCTTCTTCTTCCTTTTCCTTGAGATAAACGAGTATACTTACGAAACTCACAGAGAGCCCCTTCTATATTGGTGATAGATAAGAAAGGGTAATGGGAATATGCATTTTCATATGCAATATCTTTCCATGAGTAGTTCTCATGAAGCTGGATATGTATTGTAGGGAGATACTCTTCCTGTTTTTTGTAAAGGTACTCTAGCTTTTTCTCTAACTCTTTCTTTAACAGCTTTCCATAAAGAATCTGCAAGCCCCATTTAGCACCAGGCCCAATATTTACAAAATCATTATCTGTCCATTCTTGCAGAAAGAAATGGAAATAAGTTAAATCTGTCCAGATTTCACAAGCAAGAAAAGGCCCAACAAGAGGGATTTGTAAGAGAACCTGAAAAGACTGCTCTGGTGTTTGAGCAGCATCAAGTTGAGTAACAAGAAAGGGAATATTTAGAGAAGAGATACCCTCAAGAACTTGCTCATGTTTCACACCTTTACCAGAAGGAGCAATGAGATATGCGTTGTTAAAGATAGGGCCCATTTTTTTCAAAGCTGCCATCTTCAAGCATAGTTTTTCCCGCAGAGCTGGATCTAATGAAGAGAAAGGTTCTATTCCGAGATTTTCATAGGTTTGATCAAGGTTAAAAAAACGATAAAAAATAATATTAAGAAGAAGAGCCCCTCTATCATTCACAGGTTGAAGTTTCTGAAGAATATAGAAAGTACAACGGTCTAACTCACGGTACATATTAATAATTTTAAAATTTCGAAGGACTAGATCCTGAGTCCAAGGCCCTTTCTCTTTAAGTCTAAAGCGTTTATACCAAATAAGCTGTCTCTTATACACAAAAGTAAAAAAATCTTGTTCTGTAGGCATAATGAAAAAAGAAAGCCCAAGGATAAATATTTTTGGGAAATGGTCGCGTGCAAAATTCAAACGTAAACCATGATAAGGCCAAAGTATAGTCCCATTTAACAGAAGGTCTTCCCATGAATCAAGTCTCCGCGCAAATAGGCTTCTCATTTATAATTAACCGCGCAACTAAACATAAGGAATGTATCTATAGTCTAAAAAGACTTAAAAAGGCAGAATAAAGCTATTTAAGACAAGATTAGGACCGCGCAAAAATACATCTAAAAAATAAAATATCCGCGCATTACGATAGTTTTATATACCTCTAGAGACTAGAAAAGACCATGAAACAAAGAAATCCAAATGCCTTCTCTAAATCTCAAACTGATACCGCAGGAGTTATTCTAAGTCGCACAAATAGTACAGAGGATGAAAGAAATAAAGCATTAGAAATCTTAAGTAACTGGAGAGCAGCCCATAACTACCCCATGCATATTTTCAAAAAAAGAATAAAGAGAGTATCCGAAAGAATCGATAAGAATGCACTTTCTGCACAAAGACTAAAACGAATACCATCAATAATCAAAAAGCTGCACAGAAAATATGAAGGAAATAAAGCGACAATGAAATTGACACAAATGCAAGATATTGCAGGATGTAGAGTTGTGATGTCAAATGTTGAACTAGCAAAGACACTATATCAAGAATATTACCTCAAAGGGGATTTAAAACACAAAAAAGTCAACGAAAAAAATTATATCACCTATCCAAAAAAAGATGGATATAGAAGTATACATCTTGTGTATAGGTACGATAGTGATAAAGAAAATAAGACTATGTACAATGGATTATTGGTTGAAGTACAAATACGATCAAAACTACAACATATATGGGCTACAGCAGTTGAGACTGTAGGATTTTTCACAGGTCAAGCCCTAAAATCAAACGAAGGTGAAGAAGAGTGGAGCCTATTTTTTCAATTAGTCAGCTCAGCATTTGCAAGAATGGAAAATTGTCCACAAATTGCAAATACTCCCACAAATGAAAAAGAGCTATACTCTCTGATAAAAGAAAAAGAAAAGACATTGAATGTCAGAACAAAAATGAATCACTGGACCAACTCAATAAAACTATTTGATGATGTCAGAAATAAGAAAAATGCTGATTTCTTTTTATTAGAATTAGATACTATCCAAGAAAAACTTATTATTACTTCTTACTCAAAAAGAGAAGAAGAAAAAGCAATAAGAGACTATGCGAATGCAGAAAAAAAGATCTTTGGTAGAAAAGAATACGATGTTGTTCTTGTTGGTGCTGATAAAAGTTCTGATTTAAAGAAAGCGTATCCAAACTACTTTTTAGACACAAAAGAGTTCATAAAATATTTAGAAAAAATCCTAAACAAATACAACTAAAAAAGATGGTGCGCGGGTCATACATAAGGTTTCAAGGTAAGAAGCGTTAGCAAGTTTTTACCTTGTGAACAATTGTTTTATATACCTCTAAAGCTTATGTGAATCTTTACCCTCTTACATTTAGTTTTGTCTTTAAAACTTGATATTCTTTTAAATAGAGATGTATTGTTGGTGTCAAATCTTTTTCTTTTTCATATGCTTGAAGTGATGCATAATACTCTGCTCTTCTTTCATATTCAATATTTATTGGCGGCAGCTCATGTTTGAGAAGAATATTATTAAGAAGAACCCGACCTACTCTTCCATTTCCATCTTTAAAAGGATGGATATTTTCAAATTGGTTATGAACAACAGCTCCGAGAACTAAAGCAGGGTATTTATTCTTATTCTCATTATACCATTTGATAAGGTCTTTTAACAAAGGATGTATCCTTTCCTGTGGAGCGCCTTCATGTACTACATTTCCTTTGTTATCCATAATCACAACATTTTCACCTTTTTTTCTGAGCTTTCCTGCAAAATTTTTTGAATTCTTAAAGATGATTTTATGGATTGTCTGTATCAGATCTACTGAAAGATGCTCCTTTGTATTTCTTATGTATAAGATAGCCTCATCAACACCATATGCCTCTGCAATATCTTCTTTGGATTTTTCTGGCCATTTATCTTTCTCTAGAATTCCTTTTACCTCTTTTAAATCTAGCTTGCTTCCTTCAATAGCATTTGTATTATAGGTAAAGATTTCTGAAAATAACTCCCAATCTTTTTCGGATAAATGATGTACTTTTAGAGGAATTTCTGCTTCTAGTTGCCTTATTTTTTCTATTTTCTCTTTTGATATTTCAAACTCTAAAGGATCATGGATTATTTTATACTTATGAATTTCTTCAAGGATCAGTTTTTCTGCGATTTCTTTTCGTTCTTGTAATTTCACTCTCTTTAGATCTTGCCCAAGATACTTTCTAAACTTGTAGACTTTCTTCCCTTCTCTATACGAATGAGCG
>CAYJSK010000028.1:0-9969 GCA_964372745.1 Candidatus Woesearchaeota archaeon | reverse complement strand
GTTATTGTTTCAGAGAGTTTTATAGAATCATTTGCATTTAGGATTTTGAGTTTGTTTTTGAGTTTTACTCCTTCATCTTTGAGAATACTTTTTAAGACTTCAATGGTATAAGCAGATCCATAAATTGGACAATCATATTGATAAGCTAAATAAGGAACAGCACCAGTGTGATCTAAATGACAGTGGGGAAGAACAATTGCTTTGACTTTTGTTTTCCAATCTTGTATTACTCCATCATTCGGTACAACATGAAGATGAATAAGATTCTCTCTTTCTAAATTTGTCCGCACAATTTCTTCATCTTGAAGACGCACAACCTCAGGAAGATAAAAGCCCATATCACAAATAACAGCTTCTTCACCAATTTTAAAAGCACACATATTCATACCAACTTCAGAATATCCACCTATTGCACAAAATTCTATTGTCATTTCTATTTTACAGCCAAAGAAGTATTAATATAAGTATCGATTAGCCTCCTCACCCTATATATCCTTTCAAGTTCATTCTCCAAAGGACCATGATAGACCTCTACATGTATGTCTTTCCATCTCAAGTAATTGATCCCTCTCCCATTAACAGAATCTGCACTATCCCTCATCCCAATGATAACAGAACGCAAACCGGCTTCAACAATAAGTTCTATACATGGGGAAAGAATTTGACTTCTATTACGGATTCTCATACAGGGTTCTAAAGTAGTCACCAATGTCCCACCTTGAGTTCTTCCTACAACTCGATGTAATGCATCACGTTCAGCATGAACATAAAGAGTATGCGTTCCGGGAATAAATCTTTTTGTCCCACGTGCAATAATCTCACCCTCAGAAGAAAGAACTAAGGCCCCCACATATGGTCGATAAATTCCTTCTTCATGCTTCCAAGCAAGATCTATAGCTTCTTTCATAAGCTCTTCTATTCTTTGAGGACTAAACATACCCTTTTTCTTTCTATCAACCCCTTATAAATCTGTAGTTGATACTTTCAACACCCCTTCTAAAAAGAAAGCTTTTCACCCAGTTCTACTTTTTCCAACTGTCCCACAGCAAGTTCAAGAACATATTTTGCAGGAGCCTTGGAAGAAAGAAACGCACGAAAAGGATACACTCTTTTTTTATCAACAACCATCTTTTCTTCATTAACCCAAAAAACATCAAAAGGGAAAAATACAAAAAAACTATGAATACTTGTTTGTGCAACACTTTCTCTCCCGGCAACAAGAAGAATTCCTTCTCCACTATCTAAAGGAGAACGAAACATCAAACCTAAAGTTCGAGAGAAAAAAGTATCACACACTTTAACCTTTCGTGCAAGAGGTATATGTTTATGACGAACAGTAATAAAAGAAACCATATAAGAATACACTGCAATAAACTTTAAAAGCATTTAGATAGTCTAAAGAAAGATGTCCATCAAACAACTAAAACAAACGCTTCACCGTTTACAAGATAGCTTAATCAAACGATCCTATTATGCAGATAAAGATGAGAAAGGTTTACGCACGAGAAACTACTCTGCACAAATCTCAACGAGTTTAAAATCACTCGAAGATCAGCTTTGGACAAGTGTTGCAGATATTGACACCAAAGAAAAGAGGTTAGAAATATTTGTATTATATGACAGTTTAAAAAAAGCAAGTGATATTCGAACCATGCTCCTCATTCTTTCCCGAATGGATGAACTTCTTGGAGAAGGAAAAGAAAAAGAAGATCTCAAATTTAACATTTCTCGCGTTCCTGAAGAACTCAAAGAGGAAGTACATATAGACCTTGAAGAGTTACGAAGATGCTATGATGCAAAATGTTATCGTTCCTGTATCATTATCTGTGGAAGACTCTTAGAAATTGCTTTGCATAGGAAATACTGGGAAACTACAGGAGTAGACATTCTTGAAAAGCATCCGGAAATTGGTTTGGGAAACCTTATTGCAAAACTCATAGAAAAAGAAGTAAAACTAGATCCAGGACTAACCCAACAAATCCATTTGATAAACAACATGCGTATTTCTTCTGTACACAAAAAGAAACAAAGCTTTCTTCCATCTAAAGCACAAGCAAACGCAACAGTACTTTTTACTCTTGACACTTTAGAAAAATTATTTTAGCAAAGATTTTTAAATTTCTTCCACTAAGAAGAGTATATGCCCACAGCAGTAACCCATGTAATTACAAGCATTGTTCTTGTTGACCTCTTTCGAAAATATGCTCTAAAGAAAAAAAACTTTCCTCTCTATTTAATTTTCATTGCAGGTCTTGCAGGTCTCCTTCCAGATATTGATGTTCCCCTTGCTTGGATTCTCGAATACTTCAAGTTCACAACACTGCATGAGTTTCATCGAAGTTTTACACATACCCTCGTCATTCCTTTTGCATTCCTGATCATTGCTTTCATCATATGGAAATTATGGCCAAAGATTGCACATATATTCTTTGTCCTCAGTGCAGGCTGGACTTTGCACATTGTATTAGATAGTATCTTCATTGGAACAATGGCAATATTTTATCCTTTTAGCACAACACTCTACGGCTTAAACCTCATCCCATATGATTCACTTTCAGGGACGTTTTATGTAGGTTTAGATGCAATCATTCTTGTTCTCTGGTTAGCATATGAAGCACATGCAAAAAATATAAAGGACTACATATGATCAAACTCTATCGTTTCAAACAATGCCCTTTTTGTGATCATGTGCAAGATTTTATGGATGAGAATAATATTCCGTATGAGATCATTCTTGTAGAAAGAGAAAACAAACCAAAAGAGGTTCTTTCAACAGGAGGAACAGTTCCAGTTATTGAAATCAATGGCAAACTCATTTCTAATTCTAGTAAGATTATTGCATATCTTTCAAAAGAGAAGTATTAAAAAGAGAAGCTAATGTTAGGAAAAATATGGGGACATATCTAAATATAACTTTGGGAATTCCATCGGGAGGACTCATTTCAATACTAGGTCTTATGGTAATACAAGAATGTTCGACAAGCTCAGTAAAGAACTCTTTAGAAAACCATCAAACCCTTACTGGAACTGTAGTAGAAGAGTTTTACGATTCTGGCTTTCTAAAGGATAGCTATAACCTTTCCATAAAAACTCCAGAAGGCAAAAAAATCTCTGTCCAATATGGGTTCTTCATTACAAATCAAGACTGTACTCAATTATCTGTTCTCTTTTCTCCTGGAGACCATGTTGAATTACAAGTTGCAAAAAGGAAAGACAAAAAGGAATATGGATTCTATGGACTAAGTGCAAAACTCGTTCAGTAAGAAATTATCACATATCTACAGAACAATCACCTGGCAAAACCTGCATAATCTCATCCAAAGGATAATTGATATCATACTTTTCTTTCATCTTCTGTTGAAGAAACTTCGCAGTATCTGTTTTCTTTCCTTCTTGTTTCAAAACAAACTCTTTCTGCACAGGAGAACACTCCAAATATTTTTCAGCATTCAACCCAACATACAACTTCACCACTGGCTTGAAATATTCTCTCTTACCATGAATCATAAAACTTCCCTTCGCTAAACCAAACTCTTTTTTCACTTGATCAGGAGCAATAGCATAGACTTCAGCCATAGTCAATCCTTGATTCCATGCACGGGAAAAAGATGCAGTTGCTTGTGCACATTCTTCTTTTGTTCTCTGAGGTATACCTTTACTTTCTGCTTTAATAACAAAAAAAGGAGAGCCTGCAAGATCCGTATGAAACACAAGATCAGCCTTCTCACAATGTTTTTTTATAATAATTTCATTTGTTGTAGCATCTCTTCCACCAATACACAAAAAACCATCACTGGAAACAAACCAACGAAATTTCATATACCATTTCTTTTGTGGAGGCTCAAGATATTTTTTTTGTTCTTTCTTTACTTCAACTTTTACTTCTAATTTTTTCTTTGAGAGAGCAATACTTGCAGCAATACCATCTAATTTTCGTTTTGCTTTTTTCGATCTTTCAAAATAAGAAGCAGCATTCTCCTCAAGAGTTTTCGTTGTATCTAAAATGAGTTTCATACAGCAGAAAAGGAAAGACTTTACTTAAAAAGCTTCTGGGACTACAAAAGTGAAAGAAGAGGATAGTCTTTTTGTAAATCTTCAAGACTTCTTCCTACTCTTACAGGGAAAGTCAAGTCTCTACGAAAATATAACTTATCAGAATAATTTTTTAAAACAAAATCTCGAGATGCAGAGCCATAAGGTACAGGAAGAATAACTAACTCATCTAGAGAAGAATTTTTCAAAACAAAGAGAAATCCCTCCGCACCGGGATAATCTGGAACAAGTTCTGCATGATAAGAAATATGATCAACAGTAAATCTTCTTCGAAGCATACGTGAAACTTCAGAAATGCTCTCTGCATGAGGAGAGCTCACTCCACAGCGGCCTAAATGACGAAAGAAGTTTTCTGGATCGGTTATTTGCATTCCTGCTTCCATAAGACTCTTCTTTTGTACTCTCTTTTTAAGGATTATGCTTCAATCGTTGCAACGCAATTTCAGCAGACTCTGCGATCTCAGGTTCTGTATCATGAAGATATTTCTCTATAAAAGGAATAAACTTTGTATCCCCTAAAGTCCCTAAAGCCAATAAAGCTTCATGTCGTACAAAAATATTTGTATCTTCTCCAACAGCCTTCATCAAAGGAGGACCAGCTAAAGAAGGGCATGCAGTCTCCCCTAAAGAAAAAGCACACTCATGACGAACAATAGGAGAAGGATCACTTTCTAAAGCCTTTGCTAAAGCTTCTATAGAAAGCTCATCTGCAATGTTCTCTAACTGGAAAGCAGCTTGTATACGTTCTTCTTGCATCCGAGTATGATCTAATATAATCTCTGTATAATCTTGCATAAAAATCTTGTATAGCCCTGATATTTATACTTTCTTAAAAATTCCAAACCCAAACCTTTAAATAGGAGCATTATCCTTTTTTAGAAAATGAAAGAGAAACTTAGTGAATACTGGATAAAGTTCAAAAGTTTTTTAAAGGAATGCAAAAGAGTCCTACAAATTACAAAAAAACCTTCAAAAACAGAATACAAAGCTATTGTCAAAGTCACTGGCATCGGTATCCTTATCATTGGTGCACTTGGTTTCACTATTACAATTACAGGAAAACTCTTAGGAATCTAAAAAATGGAAACACAGATATTTGTTTTACGAACAACAGCAAACAGAGAAGACCAAGTAGTTGATTTTATAGGCTCAAATGTACAAAAAAAGAAACTGGATGTATACGCAATTATTCGTCCTCATGGAATGCGAGGCTACATTTTCATAGAAGCAAAAGATCGTCAGGCTGCAGAAGAAAGTTACATAGGTATCCCCTATGCAAAAGGACTCTTACCAAAACCAGTAGACTACAAAGAAATTGAAGGTATGCTCGAGCAAGTCAAGATCCAAGTAAATATTCAAAAGAACGATATTGTGGAAATCATTACTGGTCCTTTCAAACGAGAAAAAGCCAAGGTCGTAAGAATTGATACAACAAAAGAAGAAGTAGTTCTTGAACTACTAGAAACTGCAATCCCCATCCCATTAACATTAAAATTGGACTCAGTAAAAGTTATTAGAAGAGAAAATGCAACGGAGGAAGAGCTTTCTTCTTCTCAATAGAAGATAAATTTATAAAGCCCCAGTTTTTCTCAGACACAATGGCAAAAGAAACTGTAGATGCATTGGTAGAAGGGGGAAAAGCTTCCGCAGCTCCACCTCTTGGTCCTGCTCTTGGCCCATTGAAAGTAAACATTGGACAAGTCATTGTAGAGATCAATAAAAAGACTGCTGCATTTGCAGGTATGAAAGTACCAGTCAAAGTTATCGTAGATACAGAATCAAAAGCATTTGAAATCACTGTGGGTACTCCTCCAGCTTCTGGCCTTATTACAAAAGAACTGAACATTAAATCGGGTTCAGGTATTCCTAATAAATTAAAAGTGGGAAATCTTTCTATGGAAGACTGTATTAAAATTGCAAAGATGAAACAAGATTCTCTTTCTGCAGGCTCATTGAAAGCAGCAGTAAAAACTATTATTGGTTCTTGTAATGCAATGGGTGTTCTTGTAGAAGGAAAAATTGCACGAGTTATTAATCCTGAAATTGATAAAGGTGTATATGATAAACTTATCCAATCTGAAAAAACAGAGGTTACAAAAGAAAAGCGTGCACAACTTGCAGAGCAATTAACAGAAATGCAAAAGAAATTTTCTGGAGAGCTTGCAAAGATGGAAGCAGCAAAGAAAGAAAAAGAAGCAGCAGATGCAGCGAAGAAAGCAGCGGGAACTGCAGCAGCACCAGCGGCTGGTGCAAAAGCAGCAACACCTGGAGCCAAGGCAGCCCCTACAGCAACAAAAGCAGCTCCAGCAAAACCTACAGCAAAGAAATAATTTTTTCTTTTTTAAAAAATGTTTACCATACAATCATGTCGTTTCGGCCGGGGATTATTTGCAACAAAAAATATTTCTAAAGGAGAAACCATTCTTATGATCTCTGGCCACATAATAACACAAGATAATGTGGATCAAAGATCAGAAAAAGAAGCAAATAATGCTTTACAAATTAATGAAGACCTTTATCTCGAATTAGAAGAACCCAGTGTTCTCGTGAACCACTCTTGCAACCCAAATGCAGGAATAAAAGAAGACAAATTTCTCATTGCAATAAAAGATATTTCTGCTGGTGAAGAGATTAGCTGGGATTATTCTACAAGTGTGGACACAGGCTGGACCATGCCCTGCCATTGTGAAGAAAAAGAGTGTAGAAAAATTGTTGAAGACTTTGAATCACTACCGAACAAAGTACAACAAAAATATATGCAACAAGAGATTGTTCTAGAATATATTAAAAAGAAGATTTCTCATTAAACCAGACTCGTTGCAAATGCCTTTGAGGATCTTTGACTTTTGTACGCCCATGGAGATATTTGGTATTATCAAAAAAAATCACTGTGTTTTTTGAAACCTGTAAGTGAAATACTGAAGGGTTTTTTAAAGAAATTTTTTTCTTGAGAAATAAAAGAGCATTTTTCTCTGCAAGACTACATACACTCGTATCTATACATTCTTCTCTATAGCGTATTCCACCTGAAGAAAGGAGTATGGAATGCTCATGAATTTTTTCCCCCTGGAAAAATTCTTCAGGAACAAAAAAATGAAAACGAGAATGCAATATTTTTTTCAAAGAAGGAGAAAATTCTTTTTCAATAGAAGAAAAAGGTAAAAAGAAGTTTTTACCACCGCCAAAACGATCTTCTTCAAGAACATATAAAGCAACATAATTAGGGGGTGGATCTCGAAAAGAAGCATCTGTATGAAGAGGAAATGGATCCACAGTCAGAGAACGGGCAAGGGATTTTCTTTTTCCTCCTAAAGACTTCACATCCCAGCAATAAGTGCCAAAAGAATCATGAGGGACAAGAGATCCAAAAGAAGAAATAAGTCTAGTAAGATCAATCTTCTCAGAAAAATGAACGAAGAGAATTCCTTCCTTCTTGAGAAGAGGAAGAAATCTTTTGCGAGGAAAATCTTTTTCAGAAAGACAAGCTATTTCTCTTATTTTCATGTTTTCCCCAGAGCTTGTACAAAACTTAAAAAACTGACAGTTTTACTATCATGAGCCCGAAAGAGTCCTGGACCAAAAGCTTTCCCATGAACCAAGGGAAGGGTCCCAGCAAGATGAACACTTTGATATTTTCTAAAATAAGGCTGCCATAAAAAAAATTCTTTTTGTTCAATAGAGGGTTGTAAAACATAGTCTTGATCCCCAAGAACTTGTTCCCATTCCTCAGGCCCTGTATCAAAGCCAAGAACAAGACCCTGGCATTTCCCAGAAAGTGTTTTTTTTGCAAGCCAATGATCTTTTTCTCTCTTTGCTTGCTCTATGATATCTGTATGTACTCCAGGAAGAAAAGTAGGTATAATTGCCTGAGAAAGAAGAGCGCAATGATCTGCGGAAAGATATTCTTTCATAATATCTGTATTACTCAGAATCGAAAACAGACGGCGATCATGGATAAGATAAAGAGTTCTTGGATCATTATATATTTTTTTGCCTGAAAGAAAAGCATCAACAACGAAAGGGAGGATAGTCTTCAATTCATCCTGATGCAACTCCAAAATAAGAGGGGAATTCCTTTGAAGAAAGACTGCACTTTCTTCTAATGGGAAAAAGACCACCTGTGAAGAATAAGACTGAAGAAAATGAATGTCATAGCCTGCTTCTCTTCCTTTTAAGACAGAAACTTCTCCAGAAAAAGAAGTACGTAACAGAGACTCAAGATCAGCTATCCCAGAAAGATGTTGCCCCTCTTCAAACAAGGAAGAAAAAGCTTTATCCATATATATGCTCATGATAAGACCATTTAAAATAAAACGAGCATTCACCTCACATACACGAATGTCTCCATTTCTATCATAGAGAAAATCTGGTCTAGCGAAATCAAGATGATACGGAATGGCTTCTAAACGCCAAAGTTGCTCTGCAATAGGATTTTCTAAAGAAAGCAAAGAAGAGATCCTTCTATCATGAAAATAATTTCGAACAACACACTCTAAAGCATGAGAAACTATCCCTTGGAGTTTTTCTAAAACAGAAATCTCTTTAGGATCTAATAGAACAGGATAGGGATAATAAGAATCTGCATAGCCAGCTCGCCAATGTGCTTGCTCAGAAAGACTTTGAAGAAGTATAACCCTATCTCGAAAATAATTCTCTGTATTCATAGGAGAAGGGTGATGCATATCCATACAAAGGTCTTTTTCTGTAAAGATTTAAGAGCTTTTCTCTATTTTCTAGCACCAGTAATTTTAAAAAGAAGACCACATTTTAAGTTATATATGGGACTCTATCTACAAGAAGAAACAATTATCCCAGAGAGAGGATATCCCAAACCAAGACCTAAACCGAAAGATGACCTTTATGGTTTCTTTGATAGTGAAGGAGTAGAAGGAACTTTAGAAAGTAAAATTAGACCTGATCCTGATTGGGAAGAACCAGAACCGAAAAAAACATCTATTTACTCTCTTTCTAAAGCAACTGATATTAAACCTAGTCCAAGACCTGCTCCAAGACCTGGACCAAAAAGATATTTTCTCAATGAAAAAGATTATCAATAGTTTTACTCATTTGATCTTTTTTTGTATAAAAAGAATTCTTAAAAATAGTCCTATTATAGATCGATAGATATTTAAATAATCCAAATTTCTCACTATTGGGAATGTGGTTTAACTTGGTTAGAACTCCAGGTTTGGGACCTGGTAATCTCGGTTCAAATCCGAGCATTCTCACTTTTTCTATCTAAAAATATTTAAACCTAAAAGAAAAAACAAAAAGCATGATCGCAGGATGGACAGCAGTAACTAAAGAACAATTTGCACAAGTAAGAGGATTTGCACAATGTGGAACACCAACACAAATCCTCCCCTATGAATTCCTTCACACAATAGAAAACCCAGATCACCCTATGCATTTTAGAGCAGAAAGAGCGGGAAGATTTGCTCTGGATGACATATCTTTCTATCCTACAAAAGAATATTCTTTCGGCCTCCGTATGCTCTTTGCGAAAGATGGAAGAACTCCTACAAGAGAAATGCTACGCAATACTCCTACATCCTTCTCTGGAACAGGAAATCTCTATATGACTTGGTCAGAATATGGTGAACAACAGCTTGCAAGAGAACTCCTTGCTTTACTTGAACTCAAAGAAATAAGACCACACACAAGCTGTAAAGGACTAGAAATCTCAGATCTCACCCTCTGCCTTGCACCAAGAGTCATGGAAATAGAAGGCTTTAACAACTATCAAAGTGGAGAGAAAATTTCTATATTCACAAGGGATTCTCTACAGAATAAATGGACCTTCCATTCTGACATACTCCAACGACTAAATTGATTGGGTTCTAAAGTTACTCGGTTTCACGAGCAGAGCTTCTTTAGGGGTATCAGTGTTCCCTTTCTGCAAATCACTTTCTTTGC
>CAYJSK010000027.1:0-10105 GCA_964372745.1 Candidatus Woesearchaeota archaeon | reverse complement strand
TTTAAGATTGCTACTGTGGGATTAGATGTGCATCGACCTGCAGCCCCACAACAATTGAAACAGCTGTCTGAAAAACTAAACATTCCTTGCTTCATCAATGAAAAAGAAAAGAATGCGTTAAAAGTTTACAAAGAATTTGAAAAAAATTATGCTGAGTATGATATTCTCCTTATTGATACTGCAGGAAGAGATGCACTCTCTGAAGATCTTGTTGAGGAACTTTTTGTGTTAAATAATTATATCCATCCAGATGAAAAACTCCTTGTTATTTCTGGTGATATTGGACAAGCTGCACAAAAACAAGCAGAAAGTTTCCATAGTGCTTGTGGTGTAACTGGTGTGTTCATTACTAAGCTTGATGGGACTGCAAAGGGAGGAGGAGCCTTGAGTGCATGTGCTGTGACGCAAGCACCTGTGAAATTTATTGGTGTTGGAGAGAAGCCAGATGATATTGAAACGTTTAATCCGAAAGGATTTGTTGGAAGACTCTTAGGTATGGGGGACATTGAAGCATTGCTTGAAAAAGCAGAAGAAGCGATGAGCAAAGAAAGCGCAGAGGATATGGGGAGAAAAATGCTTAAGGGAGATTTTAATTTCCTAGATCTCTATGAGCAAATGCAGGCAATGAGTAAGATGGGATCGCTTTCTAAACTTGTAGAAATGATTCCAGGCTTAGGTGGAGCAAAGATTCCTAAGGAAATGCTTGAAGGACAAGAAGGAAAGCTAAAGAAATGGAAAATTATAATGCAATCTTGTACAAAAGAAGAGTTAGAAGACCCAGATATTATTGCACGAGAACGAATTGATAGGATTGCAAAAGGTTCTGGAACCAGTGTACAAGAAGTGAGAGAGTTGTTGAAACAATATAAACAAAGTAAAAAGATGATGAAAATGGTTGGTGGTATGGAAGACCCTGAAAAGATGATGAAAAAACTCAAAGGAAAAATGCCTAAGGGGTTCGGTATGTAAATGAAATTTCTATTTGAAGGTGCAGAGGCGAAAATTTTTTTTAAGGATGGAACAGTCATTAAAGAAAGGGTCAAAAAAGAGTATAGGCATGAAAGTCTTGATCATGCGATACGAAAAAGCAATACACGAAAAGAAGTGAAATTGTTACAAAAAGCAAGAGAACATATTCCAGTACCAAGAGTTATTACACATTCTGACAAAGAGATGATTATTGAGATGGAACATATTGAAGGGAAAAAACTACGAGATGTCATTGGTTCTGTAGATAGAAAAGATATCTTTCAAAGAGTGGGAAAGAAAATTGCAAAATTGCACAACGCAAGCATTATTCATGGAGACCTTACTACTTCAAACATTCTCATTCATGACAAGGTCTATTTTATTGACTTTGGATTAGGTTTTGTTTCTACGAAAATTGAAGATAAGGCTGTTGACTTACATATCATTAAGAAAGCACTTGAAAGTAAACACTATACTCATGCAGAAGAGTGTTTTCGTTACCTTTTAGAGGGATATAGCAAAGAAAATAAAGATGTTGAGACGATTCTGCGACGATTAGAAAAAGTTGAGAAGAGAGGGCACTACAAACAAAAATAGCTACGAAACATTTATTAATACACTTTTTCTCCAGACTACAAATTGGCACAGACAACACTTACAGAGAATACTGGGAAAAAAGAGAGACATACTGCCGAGATCCTTGCGGAAAAGCAACAGTCCATTTCTATTTCAGAGTTTTTTACAAAGAATAGACACCTTTTAGGATTTGATAACCCCAGAAAAGCATTGCTTACTACAGTCAAAGAGGCTGTTGATAATTCTTTAGATGCTTGCCAGGAAATGAAAGTACTCCCAGAAATTCGAGTTATTCTTGATGAGATAGGAGTAGATAAATATAAAGTCACAGTAGAAGATAATGGACCGGGAATTGTACGAAAACAAATCCCGAATATTTTTGCAAAACTTTTGTATGGGAGTAAGTTCCATAGGCTAAAAATGAGTCGCGGTCAACAGGGCATCGGGGTCTCTGCATCTGTTCTCTATGGACAACTCACTACAGGGAAACCGGTACGAATTATTTCTAAAATTGGGCCAACAGTCAAAGCACATTATTTTGAACTTCATCTTAATACTAAAACAAATGAACCAGAGATCATGAAAGATGAAGAACGAGAATGGGAAGGAAAAGATCATGGAACAAAAGTTCAAATTGAACTAGAAGGAAAATACCAACAAGGGAAATTGAGTGTTGATGAATTCTTACAATTGACAGCAATTTCTAATCCTGAAGCTACGATTATCTATAAAGCACCAGGTGCTGAAGCAATTGAATTTGCACGTGCAAGTAAGGATTTACCAAGAGAAGCAAAAGAGATTCAACCTCACCCTTATGGAGTAGAACTAGGGACGCTTATGCGTATGCTTCGAGATACAAAGTCACCTAGCCTTCAAGCTTTTCTCCAGAACGATTTTTGCCGTGTGAGTGCAAGTGTTGCAAAAGAACTCTGTGAGAAGTCAGAACTTGAAGAACGTATGAAACCAAGCTCTATCACCCGAGACCAAGTGGAGAAAATATTTCATGCGATTAAACAAACAAAAATTATGGCTCCTCCAACAGATTGTCTTTCGCCTATTGGAGAAGAACAAATGTTGAAAGGATTGAAGAAAGAAATCAATGCTGAATTTTATGCCGCAGTCACACGACCACCTGTAGTTTATAGAGGATTTCCATTTCAATTAGAAGTTGCAATTGCTTATGGAGGAGACTTGCCTAAAGATGAATTTGCACGAGTTATTCGTTATGCTAACAGAGTTCCATTACAACACCAACCAGGTGCTTGTGCATTGACTCGATCTATAATTCAAACTGCATGGAAAAATTATGGACTCTCGCAATCAAAAGGGACACTTCCTGCCGGACCACTTGTGGTTATGGTTCACATGGCTTCTGTATGGGTGCCTTTCACTTCCGAAAGTAAAGAAGCAGTTGCATCTTATCCAGAAATTATCAAAGAGACTCGTCTTGCATTACAAGATGCAGGAAGAAAACTTGCTTCCTATATTCGAAAAAATGTTAAAGCACGAGAGCAACAAGAAAGAGTAAATTTATTTGGAAAATATATCCCTGAGTTAGCAGCATCCCTTGCAACACTTACCGGAGAGAAGAAGAGTGAAATTGAAGAAGAATTACTGAAAATATTGAAGAAAGAATTAAAAGGATTACTTGTAGAAGTGAAAGAAGCAGAAAAGGAAAAAATGAGTGATGAAGGTGTTGCCTATGGTGAAAAGCAAAAGGAGATAGATAATGAGTAAAGAAGATTCCAAAAAAGTATTGAAAGAGCTTGGAGCAAAGATTGTGCACCAAGTGAAAAAAGGGAAGAACCCAGAGATTGTATTTCCACTTCGTAACCTCAGTAATATTGTGTATGATAAAAAGTCCAGAACTTTAAAATTGGGGAATAAAACTGGAACACGAAGTTTCTTTAATGTTGCACATTCGAAGAAGTTTTTACAGACTGTTGAGGTTGCTTCGGTTATTAAAGAAAAGCTACTGGACAGTGGAAAACACTCTAGTCTGCGAGATGTGTTTTATATGGTTAAGAAAACTATTCCTGGGACAAAAATCAATCTTGTTGATGATCAAACTGAAAGTGACAAGGCTATTGAAGATCTTGAAGTTATTACAGGGATTTCTAGAGAAGAAATGCATGTCAATGCAAATAAAAATGGAAGTGTAGCGGGGAAAGTTATTATTGAAGATAGAGGAGATACCATAGATTGGAGTAAATTAGGAAGTGGAGGCTGGTCTATTCCCTCTAATGTAGAGGAGATTACCTTTAAAAAAGTTGATGCAAAGTATATTTTGTATATGGAGAAAGCTGCTGTATGGGAAAGACTTAACGAAGATAAATATTGGCAAAAAAATGATGCTATTATCCTTGCTTCACAAGGACAGACAACCAGAGGTATTCGAAGACTGCTCCAAAGACTTTATGAAGAATATAATCTCCCTATTTATGTATGTTGTGATGGCGATATTTTTGGCGCCTATATTTACTCTGTTATTAAGTATGGCTCCATTGCACTTTCCCATGCTTCTGAGAGACTTACTATTCCTAGTGTCAGATATATAGGGATTACTATGGATGACATTGAGAAGTATGATTTAAAGAAACATTTTATTACCTTAGATGAAAAAGATTATGCACGAATTAAACAAGTTTCTGAGTATGAATGGTTTAAAGATAATAAAGACTGGCAGAGACAGTTTAAAATGATGAAAGAGTTTAAAGCAAAAGTAGAAATCCAGGCTTTGAGTGCACGAGGTATTAGTTTTATTTCTGAAGAATACCTTCCAAAGAAGATTAAGAATAAAGAATTTCTAGATTAGATCAAATTCTTTTAAGAAAGCCATAACGTCAGCTTTGGGCTCTAAAACCGTTAGTTTTCCAATCCTTATCTCAATTATATTTTCAAGTATTTCTTTTTTTGTAAAAGAAGAATTTTTCAGGAGTATCATAAGTTGACTTCCTTTTAAAAGATGCTTACCTTTTACTACCCTAGAAACGTTTGCTTGCCAAGAATGGATCTCCTCTGCTATTTGTTTTTGACTTAAATTTGTTGAAGCAAAAAATCTTTCTCTAAAGGCATCCTTTAATTTTACGTAAACATCTATCGCTTGAGCTATACTTTCAAATTTTTGTTTTTTTCTCAAACATATATCAAAAAGAGCTATATTCCATAATTTAAGATAATTCTTCCAATTTTGGATATTTACTTCAAGAGAATGATCCTTTTCATCTTCTATTATTTTATACCCTACGCCTTCCTTCTCAAGGCACTTACAAAGCTCATCTTTTAGTTCTTCATCTTGTAGTAAGGAGAGATTAAAAGAGACTTGGCTTATATAGGGTTTCTTTTCCTTATAGTCTATACCTATGCAACCTTCTGCAGCGAAAAGGCCTCTTAAAAACGCTCGTCTTTTCTTCTTCTCTAAGCTAAAATCTTTTCTTCGAATAATATTAATTATTTCATAAAACACTTTTCTAAAGATAACACCATTTGCTTGAATTTGACAGGTTTCTTCTTTATGTCTTTCAGATTTTCTTGTAAGAATTTTCTGAGGACTTATTCGAAGTGTTTCTCCCCATTCTTTTTGGAGGGATTTATTTTCTCTTTTAAATTGTACTAAAAAAGTCACATCTTCATCTCTGATCAGAAAATATTTTCTTAAGAAATCTAGATAGCATTTTGCAATATCTTTATCTTTTGATGCAAAGGTTGTGTGGTTTTTTTCTTTTCTATGATAGTCTCCATCTCCAAGATAGAGAGCTATTCCTTCTATACATTGTTCATCTAGAACTATACATTTTGGAAAAACAAAAGCCTTCCTATTATAATCTCCTCTTCCATTCTTTGCTTTACAGGAGACACGAATCTTTTCTTCTGCTAGGATTTCTATTTTGATGAAATACTCTTTTCCTAAAGACTTTTTTATGCATTGTAGTATGTTGATTTTCATAGAGCCTCCTCCTTGTAGTAAAAATAAGAATATTCTCTCTAAACAACTGTGCTTTATAAGCTCTGCGCGCACACGTGCCACGTGTCCATCTGTCCAAGGAGAAAAAACTTATATAGAGCTTAAGCACTCAAAAAATATCTCAACAGAGATAAAACCAAAAAATTTAGACTAGATTTATTCACCACTCAAAGAAATATTCCAATCTACATCTCTCTTAATTGTTGCAGGCTTCATGTGGAGATCTTCTTGTATATTTTGCATGCGTGAGAATTGATAAGGAGTAAGTTCTGGATTCTCTTGTTTTTTTACTAAGTAGAGTGAGTAGACTTCTTCTCTTCGTAGATCTCTTGCAACGATTTCTGCATCTCTTCTTGTTCTTCCAAAACTTTCTTTGCCTGCTTCTCTCATATCTCTTCTTGAAATAGCTTCTAGTCCTTCAGGATTGAGCATTGCTTCCATATCTTTTGTCGCCATATAGCTTGCATATCGTTTATCTGCAAAGTCTGGAGAGGAATAGAGCTGTGCAGCGATAGCTCGTCTTTGTTCTGTATCAAGCTTCTCTACTGCAATATCTTTTCCTTCTTTATAGCGTACTACCAATTGTGTCAGGAGTTTTTCACTTGCCTCATGTGCAGAAAGAACATTTGTATCTTCAAGATGTCTTGCAGTGAAATATGTTTCACGTAGTCTTTCCGGTTCTTGTATTCTTTCATAGCTTTGATCCGTTTGTCTCAAGATTTTTTCTAGATCTGGAAGCTGAGAATCAAGAGTATATGGAGAAGGATCCATCATTGCAGTCTGTAACTCATGGGCATGGATGTATCCTGCCTGTGATGGTGCAAATCCTGCATTGACTATGTCAAAAATTCTTTGTTCAGGAACATATGTAGTATCACCTAAGTTTTGAAGATCTCTTGCGAGTACGAGACGAATAGCTTTAGGAAGAGGACTCAGATTTAATTGTTCTATGTTTCCATCACCATAATCTTCAGAGATTTTATATGCTAATGGTTCAAGAACAGCTTTTGCTTCATCCACCTTTGTTCCAGGGTTGTCCAAAAGCATTTCCCACACATTCATGTACGCTTGTACTTGTCTTGGGATAAGAGTCTTTTTTGCAATACGAGGATTTTCTATAACGATAATTCTTTGTGCTAATACTGGGGCTTCTCTTGATACATCAAAAGGATCATCTGGTAGAGGGTCTGTAAGAGTCCTTTGTATAACTGGAATTATTTCTGGAGAAGTAACTCTTTCTGGTGTTCGTCTCTCTCTATGAACAGCAACTGTTTTTCTCTCTGGAAGTGGATAGTTATGTATTGGAACTTCTTCAAGAATAACTTCTGTTTGTAGATCATCACTCGTTATAACTCTAGTTAAACCTTCATTCACGAGGTCAAGAATTTCTCTTTCACTCATAAAGAAAGTTTTGTCTCTACTCTCTGCTGTTCTTTGATAGAGATCTTGTGCTAAAAGAACACGCTCTTCTCTTGTAATAAGTGGATCAATAGAAATGTTTACTTGGGGATACGCATTATATTGTTGTGCAATGTTTCCTACAAGTTCTGTCATTAAGGGTTCATCTGCAAGGAAAGGAACATCTCTTACTATTTGTCGTAGTTCAAAATATTCTCTTATTAATAGATTTAATTTTGGAAGGTTTTTATTTGTATCATTGTTTGTGACTAATACATCTAAGGATATTTGTGTTTCTTCTGGGATGAATGGTTTTGCATGTTCTCCTGGAGGACTTACCAGTAAAAAATTATTGAGATATACAATGTTCCTTTTCCCATCTTTGATTCCTGGTTGTGTAAGATCTTTATTATGAACGTCTGCACTGTTCAAAGAGCTTTGGATGATACCTCTTGTTATATCAAGAATAGGTGCGAAAGCATCTGTATCTAAACTTCTTATATGAGAAGGACTTGCTTCACGTACACGAGTAGCTTGTTCAGAAGGCATCCATTGTGCAAGAGCATAGAGATTTTCTCTGTTCCACCCTTCTTCTACAAGGACAGTGGTATATTGAGAAATACCTACTCCTGGAATGCTAAAGTTCATTTGTATTGTATCATCCAGTGGATCATTTGGATCTCTGACAAGATAAGTGAAAATTGGTTCAGATTCTTCATCTTCTTTTCTTTTTGGAAGGGCTATTTCAAGATTTCTTCCAGCAATTACTTTTTCTTCTCCAGGTGCTTTTGTTAGAGCTCTTGATTCTTCAGGTGCAGAAACTACTGCTGCTTGTTCTAATGGAAATGTGAGTGCTACTCCTGCATAAATCACATTATTTTTTGGATCTTTGATGCCTTCTAAAGTTAAACTTTCTTTATATACATCATCTGCATTTGCTTGAGCAATACTGGTGGTGATTGCTAGAATTTCTCCTAGCTCTGTTTTTGATGCACTTGCTAATGATGTTCTTTGTTCTTTGAGAAGTCTTTTTTGTTCTTCATATGAAAGTAATGCAAGTGCTGCAGGATTTTTTTCTGTGAACATTGCTGCATAGGTTGCAAGACCATAACCTGGAAGAGGATTGATCGTTACTGTGTTTCCATCATAGGAAAAGATTTTATCTTCTGTTGATACGAGAGCTGGTGCAGCTTGTACAGGTGCAACTACTCTTTCTTCTAACGTTTCTTCTTTTGGAAGAGCTTCTGGAATTTCTAGAGGAATTCTTTCTGGAACAACTTCTTGCACGATTACTGGTTCTCTTCTGAAAGAAGTGTACAAATCTTGTACATAAGGCCATAGTGCATTTCCTATTGTGAGTGCTCCTATTGTTGCAATTGCAGCTATGCCTAATTTTGGAAGAAAAGAAGATTTTTCTCTTTGAAGTGAGGGAGCATATTCAAGATTCGAGCTTGCTTCTCCGTCTTCTATATTTTCTATAAATACAGCTGTTGGAAGTTCTGGTGTAGATATAAAATTTGGAGAATCTGGTTCATCTGTATGGGCATTCTCTATTGTAGGATCAACAACTCTCCTTGTTCTATCTACAGGCATGATAGGAGGGAATCCAGCTGGATCTACTGGATCAATACCTAGTATTGGATTCTCCCTTATTTTTCCTCTTGCTTGAACTATTGCACTATTAATAAGCTTTAGAGGCTGATTTGTCTTTGATCTGAGAAGATTTTTTACATCTGATGCATTCATACCAGAGCGTAATAATACCTCTGCTTCTTCTGCTAAACTTAAAGAGTTTTTTGCCATTTTGGTGATTTCTCTATCGGGGGAATTAACTCCTAGTATATAAATACTTTGATTCCCTTTTCCAGGAGATTTGTCCATTGGATCACCTCGTATTGAGAGTAAAGGAGCTTCGTGGTCTCCAGCATCTCCGAGTTCAACTACTTCAGGAGAAAGATCTGGAATCAAGCCTTTTTCAAGATATTTTTTTGCTACAGAAAAAGGATTTCCATCATCACAAATGTCTCTTGCTTTAAACACTTCATCAGTATCTTCAGTTCTATATGCACCCATTGCATGATTCAGAATCTCACTGATAGTAGCAGGATCTAATTTACTTTTGAAACCATTATGGGGGCTATAGATTATTTCACCACTTTCACTATCTTCTTCTCTTGTATGCGTCCCTTGAGAACGTATTGTTTCTTGTGCAGAAGAAAGAATGTGATCAATGTCTCCATGAGGAAGACAATTATATTTAATCAAATTCATTCGTAACTCATTTACAGATACTCCTGCAGCAAGAATATCTTTAGTAACAATGATAATTCCTTCTAAGCTCTCGTTCATAGACAATCTTTTATGCAGGGATAATTGATTCTATTTAAAGATATTGTTGAGGAAATATTCATTTGTAATGTCCAGAAAAAATATGCATCTCTATGTGACGAATCATTTCCCTAGTTTACGATAGAAACTTATTTAAATTGCCCCAAACTTCTGTGTTTTAAGTCCCAGTAGCTCAATGGTGGAGCACTTTTAGAAGCTTTTGTTTCTAAAGCTTAGGCGGCTGTTATCACAGCTAATACTGCTGAGCTAGATACCGCGCAAAAATCTTTTTCGAGAGATTTTGTGGAGGGTTCCAGGTTCGAGAAATCTTTATGGATTCGAAATTCCTGGCTGGGACGTTTTCTTTTTCTTTAGAAAGGGCTTGGATATCATTCTTACTTTCCTTATAATTACTCTCACCCAAAATATGATCAACCACTCTTTTCTAACGCAATTGAGATTAATGGACATGAATCATTGGAGGAGGGATACAGAAAATAGGGTTTTTCCTTACCTAAGTATTTTACCAAATATCCACTTTGGAAAAGAGTTTGTTTTTGTCCTCCATATACAACTTTAGCTCTTGAAACACTTTGTCTTCAAAAAAAGAAGTCTCAAAAGTTTTGTAAACTCATTCTAGGTTAAAAGCTATCCCAAACTGAGGGCTATTCGGATCCCAACACATTAATAAAGCCCCACAATTTTCCAATTCTTTATCGGGCCCGTAGCTCAGCCTGGCTGGAGCACTAGATCCAAAAGATCTGCTCATTCGACTGATAACTAAGTCAGGTATCGAGAGGTCCTGCGTTCAAATCGCAGCGGGCCCACTCTTTTTTACAAAATGTTAAAACAAAAAAAATTATTTTTTAT
>CAYJSK010000026.1:0-10130 GCA_964372745.1 Candidatus Woesearchaeota archaeon | reverse complement strand
TATCTCCATTTTGGAGTTGCCTCTGTAGATAATGTCTCAAAAAACCCAAAACAATTGGCTATGGAAACAATTGAGAAAGCAGTGCAAAAAATCCAGTTAGACAAATACATTGATTCCTACATGGCTTTTTCTCGAGTGAAAAAAGGAAATCTTACAGAGCTAATTCGTATTCCTTCCTTTTTTGTTTTTGCATTGACAAGAGGCTATCAGCCAACACGAATGGGAAATGAAGATCTTATTATTGATGGGATTGGACAAAAGATTGGCTATTACATTCCTGTATTTGGAGGAAGCCTCGGTGCAGACATGGATAATGTGTTCAAGAATATCCCTTATGAAATAATTTCTTTCCATTCAGGAAAAATCATGAAAGATGGGCTCATTACAGCATTTGCGTGTACTGGGCTTTCCTATGCAAGTTCTATTGCACACGGAGCACAGCCAAAGAATAAATTAGGCTATATCTCTGAAGTGGCAGAAGGTGGCTTTGTCGTTGCAAAAATTTCTGGGAAACCTATCCTTGATTGGTATGCAGAGAATTTAGCTGTTTCAAAAGAAGAATTTACAAAAAAGTTACTCTTTTACACACAAAAGTATCCTCTAGGATTTCCTGATGGCTATGGAAACATCGTTATGAGAGCAGGTGGTGTTCCTCATCCTAAAGGTCTTGCATACATTGCTCCATTAAAAGAAAACACGCCTATTTACATCATGAATGTAGAAGACAATAAAGCTTTACTCCAATCAAACAAAGAGATTTTAGCAGATATAGAACAGCATTTGAATGGGAAAATGGCTCCTGCAATGAGCTTTGTCGTATCTTGTTCTTCACGACGAAGAATCTTAGATCCAGTAAGTTCCAAGAAAGAGTTAACAGAACTCAATAAACTTTCAGAAACGCCTATCTTTGGTTTCTGTAGTTTTGGAGAAATTGGTTCAAAGCCTGCAGAGACTTGTCACTTTCATCATTTGTGTACGGATGTGTTCAATGTCTATAATAAGTTGTTATCAAAATAAAGGAAAACTATGGAAAGAATCAAACTGAGAGAATATATGAGAGGAAAAGATGCACATAATCTGGATGCTCTAGACATACCTGTTTCTCTTGCGGGATCTTTTGATTGGGATTCCAGTAATAGAGAAAGAGTTCTTGGAGGTATACTAAGAAATACTGCAATACGAGCTAAACATACAGTTCCTTTTTACAGAGAGCATAGTGGTTGGGAACAAGTAAATCTCTTCGAGATTATTTCTAGTGAAGACATTTTTTCTCTACCAATAATCTCAAAAGATGCAGTTTCTGGTACTGGAAGTAAAACAAGACCTGGTATCTATGGCTTCAGAGAGAGACTTCTTCAAGACCCTAATTATTTAGTCCCGGAGAATATGGGAGAACTTATTGCTCGACAAGAGGCAGCAAATCCAAACTCTAGAGAAATTCTTGAAAAATATGCAGGGAAAAAAATATTGGAGTTTGGTTCTGGAGGAAGTCAAGGCAAATCAACAGTGACTCGTCTCAGTTATTTAACAGTAGAAATGGAATCCTGGGCACTTACAAGAGCATTAACCATGAATGGTTTAAGGGCTGGTCAGTCTATTGCATGCCTCTATAATAATACACATAAAGGGGGTTTGCAATTAGAAAGAGCTGCTGATATTATGAATATGCCTTTTCATTCAAAAAGAAAAATATTTGAAACTCTTCTTGCAGACTCAGAGTATTCTTCAGCAGTAAAAGGATTCGCAGCAGCAATAGAAAAGGAAGATCTTCAAGGGATAGAAAAGTATGCTCCTATAGTAAGAAGAGCTATTCGAGAATACATACGAGTAAACAATGTTGAAGTAATAGAATCAGTACAACCCCCAACAGCATTCATGCAAAACAATGCCAAGGGAAGTGCTCTTGCATTCATGTCTATCTATGAAGAAGATCCCTCTGCATTTGCTTCCTTAAAACATGCATTCCTCACAGGCTTTCCTGTTCCGAAAGAAGCCTATACACGCTTACGTGAAGATGGCATTCAAGTTTCTACCACATGGGGTTCAACAGAAGCAATGGCCCTAGCTACATATAGACAATCATCTCAAGATACTGATGTCAATGCACTCACATCAACAACATTTCCTACTCTAGGTGCAGTAGCTTGGTATAGAGAGAGAGGCTTAGAAAGACCTCAACTTGTTCCAGTACAAGAAGACTTAGAAGGCATCTTACTCGTTTCCAGTCTTATTGGTGCAGGTTCCACCTATCTCAATTATCGTATTGGAGACAAAGCCACAAAAACCAAAGAAGGATATAAAGGAGTAAATCGACTAGAAATGCTTAATATAGCAGGGTCTTGTGCAGCAGATGCACTTGCAGCATAATATGGAATTACAACACATTATCAATGGGGAATATATGAATGGGCTAAGTTTTCAAGTCCAAAGTCCCTTTGCAAATGTTATCTATACAATAAAACTTCCTCGTCTAAAAGAAAAAGAAATAACTTACGCAAGAACATCAATCAGAAAGGCAGATATTCCAAGCCTAGGAGAAAGAAGAGAGTTACTACACGCTCTTGCAGGATATCAACCCTCTCAACAAACACTTCAAGCAATATGTTTGATGACGGGAGCGCCAATTTCCATTGTGCAGGAAAGAATCAATGAAGGAAGGAGTCTTGTAAGGATGTTTGCAGAGAGAGAAGATGTCTCTGAATCTGTTAATAGAAAAACAATGTTTGTTGCAATTCCTTCAAATGATCCAAGAGAAGCATTTTATTTTACAGGTCATGCTTTGCTTGCAGGAACACCAACGATTCTCAAGCCCAGTAAAAGAGAACCAGTGTTAGGAACAGATCTCGTTTCTCATCTTCTTAAGAGTGGTTTGCCTCCGGGTTATTTCAATGTTCTCTATGGGGATTCAAGTGAAAGAGAAGATGCAAATCTTATAAGGGAGCTTGTGAATGACATAGACATCCCAATCGTTATGGGTGATGCAAAAATCTCAAATAGGCAACTCACTTTTAATGCTGATCATTCAAGAGGTTTGGTTCTTGAGAGTACTATGCTTGGAGACCATCCATCTTATTCAATAGAAGCCCCACTCTCTTGTCTTGCGGAACATAACTATCTTGTTGTAGGAAAAGAAAATTTTGAAAGAGTGAAAGAAAATATCATAGCTAGATATCAAACTCTAAGATCTGGAGATCTCCTTGATCAAAAAACAAGAAGAGGTCTCATTGAAGACTCTACCCTTAATCAAGGAGCAGCATTACTAAATGAAGGAAGAGCAAATGATACAATGAAGGTTCTTTATCCTTCTCATCTTCAAAATGGAAGAATAGATGCAGAAACAATCAAAAATGGCCTTGTCATTGAACATTACAGTGAAGATCCAGGAGTAGGTGTAAACCTTTGTATGGATACAGTTCTTCCTTTCTATATAACTGCATTACGAAGAGTAGATTCTCTTGAACAAGCAATTACTGATTTAGAGAGGGCAAAATCAAGTATCGAGAAAAAAACAAAGGGTGAAAGAAGTATGGCTCTAGCTGTGTATGGAAACAGTGATCCTGATGTACTCTCTCGTTTAGAAAGTATTGCCTTTGATATTCATGAGAATGAATCTCCTATGTTCGTGAATGGTTGGCGTCATCAGGGAATTAATTTGCAGGAGGTGTTAACAAAATGAATACAAAACATATTTTCATTTCAGTCTTAGATATTAGTGAACAACTCCCTTTTGTAGTGAAGGAAGGAAAAGATTTACAAGCAACATTTAAAGAACAAGACCAAGCAAAAAAAGAATTATTAAAGTTTATTGATCTTCTTGAAAAAAATTACAAAGAAGAAATTTCTTATTTAGGGATGGATGTGATAGGAGAGAAATCCTATGAACGTTTTATGTTTAAAGAGTCTGGTTTTTTTGAAGTCATGGTAGAAGCTCCTGTAGCAATGAGTGCACATTTTCCTAGTCGAAAGAAAGCAGAAAAGTTCTGTGCAGCACTAAAAAAAACTCTTGAAAAAACACTTCCTAAAGGCCCATCAAAAGAAATGCTTCTCGATTCTATTGAAGTGCAAGATGAGAATGATGAATCTTTAAAAGTGGAAGATTGGAATAAAATCAAAGATATAAGAAGTAAGTAACTTAGCCCAAGACTTGCATACCTTTTTCATTAATCCCCATAGGCACTGGCCCCTTGGTATGTGCAGTTCTTCGCATTTTCAACACACGAATAGCCCTATCTCCTTCTCCTCCAATACCGGAGTTATGCAAAGTAATCACAGAATCTGCAATGAACTCAATAATCCCATCTCTACTCAGTGAGCCTCCCCCAGAAGTAATATCAAGAGGTGCTTCCCCACTAATTTCTGCAGTAAGCAAGATAGTACATCCTTGTCCCTTCAAGAATCGTGCTAATTTATAGAACTCTTTTCTCACACGGTAGGCATCATCTTTAAACATCATAGAAAAGATAGAAATAGAATCAATAACAACTCTTTTAACCTTATACTTGTGAATCATCTCTTGCATTTTAGTCTGCAAATTAGGTTCTTCAAGAGGTTTACACGAAAGAAACATACATCTCCCCTCTTTTTGTAATTTCTCAAAATCCCATCCAAACACTGCAGCATCACCCATAAGATTCTCAAACTCCTCTTCAAAGGAAACAAACAATCCATTCTCGCCTTTCTTCACACCTTCATACAGAAATTGCATAGCAAAAACAGTTTTTCCTGTTCCAGGTCCCCCAGAAAGAAGATTCACAGAATTGTCTACAAACCCACCATCTATATGTTTGTCAAATCCGGGAATATATGTTTTTACTCGTTCTACCATGTCTACCTCCTAATGGAAAAACTCCGTATTGGGATCATTCATAAAGACTTCCATCCCACTTTTTGTAATACGCAGAGGAAAACTTCCCTCTTTATAGTTGCATCCTCTCATTTTCACAACTTCAAGGAACCTTTTATTTGTATTCAACTCCTTTTCATGATTTCTTCGTAAAAGCAACACACCATCCACAATAAACTCTTCAAAGCCAAACCATCCTAATGTTGAGGTGTATTCAGGAATCTCACAAGTATACACAGTAGTACATCCCATTTGTTGCAGTTCAAGATTTAACTGTGCAAAACAATTTCTTTGTTCAGAAACTTCATTGAAGAGAGAAAGAAGGAGATTAATGGAATCAATAGCAACCCGTTTCGCTTTGATCTCTTGCACCACATCTTTAATTTCCTGAATAATATCTGTAAAACTTGACTTTCTTTTTTCTTTGAGCATGTGTACATAGGCAAGGTTCCCGCCAATAATACGCAATTTATTTTTTTTCTCTAAGGAATCCCAATCCATGCCAATCTCTTGAAGATCATCAAGAAGTTTTTGTTTATCTTGTTCTAAGCAAATGTACACAGCACTTTCCTTATTTCTCAGTCCTTCAGAAATAAAATGGGAGGCAAAAACAGTTTTCCCTGCACCACAATTCCCTGAGACAAGAATGGATTTACCTTCTGGAAAGCCCCCTAAAAGTATGCTATCAACCCCTTTAATCCCCACAGGAATCTTTTTCATTGTAAAATCCTCTTTTTTGGTGTAAGTTTTTTCAGACCGATTAAACCCACTCCACTCACAAACCCAGCTCCATGATACACTGCTTGAGTGAAGTCACCACTCATATATACACTATAGCCTAGATTTAAAAAGATTATCATTCCAAAAATTCCTAAAAAAAGATATTGTGGCATAATCTCTTGTTCTTTCAAAGCCAATGCTCCAAATATACTATAGATACCTAAGGAAGATCCAACAATAAGGAGATAAGGGAAAAAAATCCCACTAAACAAAGCGACAAGAATTCCTGAAACAAGAAAAACGCCTACAAATTCTTTCAATCCTAAGTTCAACTCATACGAAAGAAGCACTACCACAAAAAGGGCAATAAGATTCTCAAAGAAATGACTCGCAGTCACATGCGCAAGTGGATAACTCAAGATTCTCCAAACATCTCCAGAGAAAAAAGCTTCTCCTGAAAAACCAAGAATTTCCACAGCTTGAGGGAGTAGAACAAATATGCCTGCAAGCACAAGAGAAAAAGCAATAAAAAAGTAAAAGAGTTCTTTCATGCTTTTCCTTCGAGTATTTTCTTCTTGAGTTTATTTTTCATCTTTCGTAGGTATAAGAACATCCCAAATCCTAAAGCTGAGCTTCCAAGACCTACACTGAGCATAACTATTTTGTTCATTCTTTCCTCCGTGAGAGCATAAAATGGGTCACAATGAGCAAAAGCATAACCAAGCTAATAATCACAATCACATTACTTTCAAGACTAATAGCATCAGAGCTATAAAATTCTGCACTTTTTTCAGCTAAAACAACATTTCCAGAACTAATTTCTGCATCAAGTGTATATGCACCTTGTAGAGGCTGAGAATAACTATATGAAAAAACACCATATTCACCTGGAAGAACAGTCTGCGCTTCTGTAGTAAGCGTTTCAATAACTTCATTTTTTTGGGAAACAACACCATCTAAAGAAACATACTCCACACCTTCTCCAGAGTTAAGGAAGTAAGCATCAATAGTAACAAGACTATCTTCTGCAACTCTCGTTTCAAGATACAGAAATTCACCTTTTCGTTTCATGCTTCCTTCTTCAACAACAGAAAATTCAGCGCTTTGACTTTCTTCCCCTGCACTAAGTTTGGCATAGTATTTCCCTTCTTTAAGATTTTCAGAAAGGGAAGAAACAATTTCTTTTTTCTCAAATGCAAGAAATTCAGTATTGGATATCTGTTCTAAAACTAATGCTCCTTTGTCATCATACACAGAAAGACGCATATCAGCATCTTGTTTGTTATTCGCTTCATTCTCTACAACTGCTTGAAAATAAACTTTCCCTTGTGACTCTGCATCGTAGAAAGTGAGAGATTGAATGGCAAAATCCCCTTCTTTTTCTTCATCTGTCACAGTAATATGGATAGGGATATAAGAAATAATTTGATCTTCTAAGATTGCTCCTTCTTCTCCCACAGAAAGTAGTGCTATTTTAGCATCATACTCTCCTTCTTCTGTTCCTTTTGGAATCGTGATATAGAGAGGTATAGTATTTGTTTGTTCAGGGAGAAAAACAGAGTCTTCAGAAACGAAATGAATCCAATCAGCAGCTTCGCCAGTTGTCATCATTTTTCCATAGCTCACAGTATCTGTTTCAATTTTTAATGCAAGCTCAGTCCGTAACGTTGTTCCTGCAAGTGCATCGATAATAGTGAGTGAAGGGCTCTCTTCTCCTTCGTTAATACTGTAGCCTGTGAGACCTGGACTAAAAGAAATAATCAGCACTCCTGCAACAATAAAGAGAAATACAATAAGAATCTTTTTTTCATCCACCATCTTTTCGTCTATAAGAGCACATAAAGGAATATAAATGTTTCGGAAGCCCAAAAAGTTATAAACTCCTCATTCTTGTGCTTTCCTATGTATGAGCTCATTAGAAAGAAATTAGAAAATCTTCAAAAGAATTCTATAATACTCGCAATCATTCCTCATCAACATTACCAAGATGTGAATATCTTCCTTCTCAAATACTGGATGGATATATCTAAGGGAAATGGTGCATATATAAGTTTAAATAGACCCTATAGAAACCTTATCGATACTCTCTCTGCAGGAAAAATTGAACATAATCGCCTTTTTTTTATTGATTGTGTCACAAAAAATGAAATAGATGTCCCCAATTGTTATTTCTTAAAAACCCAACAAAGCCTCACTAATCTCAGTATTGCTATTTCTACCTCAATTAAAACAGAAAAACCTACTTTTGTCTTTCTCGATTCATTAAACACGCTTGCACTCTATAATGAAATGGATGCTGCAATAAAATTTGCACATTTTTTGGTCATAAAACTACGAGCGAACAATGTGGATGGGATCATTCTTGCTATTGAAGATAATAAAACGAAAGAAATTATCACCGAGCTTTCTCAAATGTGTGATAAAGTCATAGATTTAACAGATACAACCTTTTTCGTGTAAAAAAGAGAAATTATAGAGAGAAAAAAGTGATAAGTGAAAGAAAGAAAAAAAGAGTATGGCTTAAAGCCTTATAATACATTTATTTTTTTTTCTTAGCTTTAGCTTTTGCTGCCATGTGATTCACCTCTTTTTTTTGTATAATAATGTAATTGTAATTTGTAATATACATTCAAGTATTTAAATCTTATTATTTTTTGTTCTTAACAACATATTTTTTCTGAAGTTAAATTTTTTAAAGAATTTTTTTTAAACTATTCCTAAACCCATAAAATCTTGAAAATTTTTCAAAATTCGACAGGAAACTTTTATAAAGTGCCTCTTTTTCTTCTCAGATGCGCGCGGGTGCCGGAGCGGTCAAACGGAACAGACTCAAAATCTGTCAGCTTAGTGCTTTCACAGGTTCGAATCCTGTCTCGCGCATCATTCTCCAAGGGTGTAAGCGTCACCATCTTACATAAAGGATAAAAATATAAATCCTAAATTTATCACCCTCTTTATGGAAGATTTACATAAAAAGTGGCCACATAGATGGCTTACACCTAAGGCAGAACCTAGACAATCTTCAATACATGGGTATGGAGTTTTTGCAAAAGAAAATATACAAAAAGGTGAGCCCATTAATGTATTTGGTGGTATTGCAGTTCCAAAGACTGAAATAGAAGAATACAGGAAAATCATAGGTCATGCTGGTATTCAAGTGAGTGATGATTTCTTTATTGTACCTTCAAGTAATGAAGAGATAGTAGAACAAGGAATATTTAATCATTCCTGTGAACCAAATGTTGGTTTTAATTCTAGTGTAACAATGGTTGCAATGAGAGAGATAAAGGCTGGGGAAGAGTTGATTATGAATTATGCATTTATGGAATCATTCTTTGAATCATTTGATTGTAATTGTAGATCCTCAGAATGCAGAAAGGTTATTGATTCTAATACATGGAAAGATCCTGTATTTCAAAAGAAGTATGCAAAATTTTATTCTCCTTATCTGCGTGATAAGATGTAATTCTATTGAAGAAAGGGAATCTTTAACTTATACTCTCATTCTAAACAAAACACTTATATCTTATTAATATTATAAATAACAATTATAACAATAGGAGAAAATACCCTGGCAACACTATCAGTAGCTGTCCCAGACAATTTAAAGAAAAAAAGGACTCAACTAGAAGAGGTCAATTGGTCTGCTGTCGCAAGACACGCATTTGAACAAAAAGTCAGCCAAATAGAATCCTTACAGTCTCTTGCGAAAAAAAGTAAAATGACTGCAAATGATGCAGAAGAGATAGGAACAAAAATCAACAAATCTATGGCAAAGAAGTTCATAGAAAAGTAAGAGATTTATAGAACAAGGAACACAAAGGTTTAAATAGCTATTCTTACTTATCTTACAAGTAAGGAGAAAACTATGGCTATCTTTGAAATGAAAACAGTAACAATTACAAGTAAAGGGCAAATTACAATTCCCAAAGAGATGAGAGATCTAGAAGGATTTAGAGAGGGAACAAAGGTTGCTATTATTGCATTTGAAGATCACGTGGAGTTACGACCATTAAATCAAGTAAGTAAAAAAATGTTTACAACACTGGCAAGTGAGAAAGCATTAGCAAAGGATTGGCTAAGTAAAGAGGATGAAGAAGCATGGAAAAATTTGTAAAAGGGGATATTGTTGTTATCCCTTTTCCTTTCTCTGATCTCAGTGCTTCAAAAAAAAGACCAGCACTTATTGTTGCTTCTTTAGAAGGTAATGATTGTATTCTTGCTCAAATCACAAGTATGGAGAGGTCTGATCTTTATGCGCTTTCCTTAGTAGAGAAGGATTTTATAACAGGAAAACTCCCTCATGAAAGTAATATTAGGCCTAATAAATTATTTACAGCAGATAAATCTATCATTGCATATAAGGCCGGGCAGGTAAAGAAATCAAAACAAAAAGAAGTAGAAGGTGTTCTTATCAAAATTATAACCAAAACTACTTAAAATCCTATTCACTTATCCTAAAAAACATGAGGTAATACTAAGAAAGTTGACGCTTCTAAATCGAGCCATGATGCATGTCCCGCGCATTTCTTTCAAATTCTAACGAATTAAGCTTTATAGAGCTAAA
>CAYJSK010000025.1:0-10150 GCA_964372745.1 Candidatus Woesearchaeota archaeon | reverse complement strand
TTTTTCTTTTTTAACAGTAAGAAAACGAGTAAACCTAGAATCAATAGAGCAACAATAAATCCTCCTATTTCTAAACGAGTTATAGAACTTTCATCATTTTCTGCAGTTACGTAAAACAGAACAGATACTGGATCAAACTTTTCATTTTCATATTGCTCTGAAGGAAAAACAGTAAGCGTTACTATGTATTCTCCTTCTTCTGGAAATTTGTAAGTCATAGAAAATTGGTTGCCATGGGAATGGAGTGCATAGTCATCCACTAAAAGTTCTCCATCCTTCGTAATATCCATTTTTCCATCAATATGTGTGACTGATTTCCCATCAGCATCATTTACTTTAAAAGAAAGAATACTTGATTTCCCTGCAACAGGTTCACTAGGAAGAAAACCAATATCCACGATTTTTCCATCTACAGTTTCTTCATGCGACTCTCCTGCATGTGCAAAGGCAAGGGGGATACTTAGAAGAAAAACAAAGAAAAAGATCTTATTCATACAGTTTCCTCATAGACTATTTCGATTTCATTCCCATCTTTAAGCACAAGAGAACGATATTCAGTGCTTTCCACACCGTTGACAAAGACCTTTAAGGTATGTGTTTCATCAATACAGCTACTCATAATACATTGTTCTGTAAATGTTTGTTCCCAGATATCAAAAAACTCACCGAGTGTAAAGTCTCTTTGGCAGGTTCCTTCTACATGGAGTTTTCCTGAACTATCATGCGTATGAATAGGGCGCATCACACCACTAGGTAAACCTATATTTGCAGGAATGATTATTGATTCCCCATCTATGCTTATGGTGAGCATTTGATGAATATGCATCGTGAGGCTTTCATGTCCCCCAATGTCCATTTCTGCTGCAGGCGCAGTTGCACAATTTTGAGAATTATTTGATGCCATCGTGGATATATAATATATCAATGCTAAACAGACTACTGTAGCAATCCCCCAATACATTTTTGTTTTTATTTTCATTTTTCCCTCACCTTTGCTCTAAAATGGGGTTTTTCTTCTTTTGTCTCTTTCTTATTTGATCGTCTATACAAGAATATTGCAAGTGCTGCTACTCCAATAAGAACTCCAAGAAGTAGAAGTTTCGGTGCTAGACTACTCAGTAAACTCTTTGTTACTTCTTGTACTGGTGCTGATGTTATTGCATCTGTTGATATTCCGCATCCACTATCCATGTTCATCTCCTTTTTTTGCTTCAAAGAGTCGTAAGACATCTCCGAAAGCAAGCGCTTGATCTTTTGTGAGAATAAGTCCAGCTTTATGAATATTTTGTTTTGTATCTCTGTTTATATTAAAACCAAAGAGAAATTTTGTGAGAGGATTATGTATATCTTGCCAGAGAGCAACAAGTTTATTCTTACTACGTACATGCTCGAGCATAATGATTTTTCCATCCTTTTTTAGCACTCGTTTCATTTCTTTCAATGCCTTTACTGGATCAGGGATAGAACAAAGAACAAAAGTAGTCAAGACATAATCAAAGCTGTTGTCCTTGAACTTTAACTCTTGTGCATCCATTTCAAGAAGCTTTTCTTTAGGATATTTTTTCTTTGCTTTTGCAAGCATTTTTGTACTAAAGTCAATTCCTGTGTAATCCACTTTGTGATAATAGGGGATATTTTTTCCTGTGCCTACACCAATCTCTAAAACTTTTCCTTGCAAGGGAGAGATTATCTTTTTTCTATAGTTCCTGAAAGAAAAGAGTTCACAAGGACATTCTACTATATCATAAATATAAGAATAACGATTATACCTTTTTTGAATGTTTTTTGTTTCGTCCATAGTTTCTTTCCTTTTCTGTATTCTAGAAATAGAATCATGCTTAAAAAGCTTAAGGTAGGAAGATCTCAAAATTATTTCACTCACAAAAGAAGGTTATATTTTTTTCACTAGCCAAGCTGCGAGAAGACCACCAAGGAGACTTGCAAGTATTCCAACCCTGATGGAAGCAAAGCCATATTGATATGCCTGCTCAAAGAATCGTGAAGAAAAACCATAAAGAATAAAGGCCCATAAGCCTCCTGCAATAGCAGCCCTTATGGAAAACATCCTCCAGTTCTTTGAAAGATCTAAAAATGCAGCAGGGATAAGTAAGGCAAATATGCTGAGCCATCCTGGAGCATGATCATGAGGAACAATCTTAATATCATCTCTTATTTCTTCTCCAAAACTCATTGCACTGAGTAAGATAAAAAAAAGGATAACAGAACTTGCAATGGCTGTTCCACCTATTTTCTTCTCTGCATACAGTAATCCAACAATGATTGTAAATGCTGAAAAGCCTGCTCCCCAGAACCCTAATAGTTCCCAAGGACCAGTTGGTATAAGAGGAGATACTACAAAGGATACAAGAACCATAGAAGATGCTATAGCCATTGCACTGAAGAAACGACGCGCATCATGATCTGTATCTCTCAGAAGAATAGGAAGGAGGAAGAATAGACTTGACACCAAGGCAAAAATGAGGACGAGATGAGGTGGACTCCATACAATAAAAGGACTTGAAAGATCTTCTATTCCAAAAGCCCGGTGCCATAGCTCATCAAAAGGAGCAGAGAGGGGAATAAGGAGAAGAACGAAGGCGAGATATTTCCAGGATGTATCTTTATATTTTTTCCAGCCGTAGAAGCCAAGAGTAATAGCACAAATTACTGCTGCATACAAAAAAAGATGAGGTGGTTCCCAGAAGCTATCTCTCCCTATAGCTCCATGCCACCATGCATCCCATGTTCCTGCAAGTACTGCAACAAATAATGCCCCAGCAATAACCCTTGCTAAAAATTGTGATTTGTTTTCCATCTTTGTATCAAGTAATCTCAACACTTTTAAATGTTGTTCATTTCAGAGCTCTTTTTTACTGCAATCGTAAATAAGGAAGGTACTCATTTAGGCCAGTGTTCCTTTTGTTCTTAGTTTTCTTATATTTTGTATTTGCCAATAAATACCCACTGACAATAGGAGGATACTTAAAAAACCTAAGAAAGGCCTCATAGGTTCTAGATAAGTTAACAAAGCTGAAGTTCCGAAGAGAAGTACAAGGAGTTTATTACATACAGGGCATGCAAAGGAGAAAAACCCCGCAATGCCACCAGACGAGGAAGTTAGCGAACATACTTTACTCCTGTGTTTTTGAAAAAAGTATATCCCTGCATAGACTCCAAGAAGAAGAGAACTTGAAACTAAGAAAAATATATCTAACTTTGTCAAAGAGGTCATTCTTATAAACCAAGGGTTGGGAATAACAGCTGCGACTATGCCTGAGAAAAGAAAAAAGAGGATTGCAACCCCTATTCCTGACAAAACTGCTTTCGGGAGTATTTTCATTTGTTTAGAATAAAATCTGTTATAGCTTGCCCATCATAAGCATCTAGGGTCAGTATTTTTCCATACCTTGTGACTGCTATCATTACAGCCATATTTGGATAGGGAGCAACATACACATTTGTATATTCATCAGCAAAAGAGGCTAGAGTTGCAATCAAATCATCAGGACAATCATACTCTTCACAATTATAATTTATAATTACTCCTGGTGCTCCATCTCCATCGGAATGTTCTAACATATGTTTTTGTACTGTGTCACCCATAGGTGTCGTTGAGACATGGCTCATTGGACTCATCTCAACATGCCCTTTCACTTCGGTTGGTGGCAAAACCCCCTTATTCAGCAAAAAGAATACTCCCACTGCTAAAGCTATAATTACAAATGCTGGTATAGCCCAGAGTTTTATTTTTTTCATAATATTCTTTTGGTTAGTATTTGTTTGTTTCTGAATCCTTTCAGGATGCTTGCTTCTATTATGATCCACCAAGCCTTGATCACTCCCAAATACTTTTTCACATTCCTTACATTCAATATTATTTTCCATTGTTTTCTCCTTTTGGTCTAAGATCTTTTACTACAAAAAATAATAATAAAATCATGAATAGAATGAATAGTATAATCCCTAATATATTAAATAGCTTTACCTGTGCAAGAAATAAATCTTGTAAAGTATAAAAGTATTCTCTCAATCCAAAAAATTGTAACCCATTTACAATCTGCGTTCCTCTAAATAGGATAAATGTTCCCCCGATTATAATAAATAAGCTTCCTGCAATGACATTCGGATAATTCGTTCTGAATTGCTTCTTACCAATTGAGAAAGTTATTTCTTTGGTTAAGATTTTTAATGTATCTAGCTTTATTTTATCCTGAAAAAAAGATAAGATAAAGAGTGGAACAAAAATACCTAAAGAATAAAAAAGCATTAATAACACTGCCCTTGTATAATTTTCAATAACTCCTGCCATAAGAATAACTCCTGAAAGAATTGGCCCAATACACGCAGTCCACCCGATAGCAAAAGCTGCACCTGAAGCAAGTAACGCAAAAGTACCCTTACCAAATTTATGCCTTACTGATAATCCTGCAAAGCCTTTGCCAAGAATCATTAAGCCCCCAAAAAAGATAAGAAATAGACCCGCTGCTGGAACGAGACCATCTATTCCACCAAAGACCATGATTAATGCTTTTCCTGTGAGTGTTGCAAGCAAACCCATAAGAATAAAGACTGTTGTAAATCCTATAAAAAAAAGACTGAGAGCAAGAGTTTTTCTTTCTCTTTCTTTGAAGGTCACTGCAAAATATGCAGGAATCAGTGGGAGGATGCATGGTGAGAGTATTGTTGTTATACCTGCAAGAAAAGCAATAAAATAAGTTATACTTGTTAAAAATATCTCTGCTTGCTGTTGGTTGTACTCTATTCCTTTGAGAATACCTTCTGGTAAATGTGCATCTGCAAAAACAAGAGGACTCATTATAAGCAAAATTATCCCTAATAAAACCATAAAAGATACTTTTTTCTTTATCATAATGATTCTCCTTTAACTTGTATCAATATTCTCTCCATAAGGATGGATTAATTTCCAGCCAGGAACATTATCACTTGTTCTATACTTGAGGGTATAAGATCCTGAAAAAGGAACTTCTTTCTCTTTAATTAGAAAAGTGATATCATACTCTACTAGAGCTTCTTCTCCATCACTAGATTTCTCCTTTATAGAATTGATACGCACACTCTCTATTCCCTGCGACTGTGCATAACTTGTAAATGTATCTATGCTTGTTGCTGTTGGCTCAATTTCTTTAAATCCATCAGAAATTACTGCATACATCCCTGCATAGTTTTTTTCATTCCATGCTTCAAAGTAATTCTGTACTACTTTCTCTGGGGCACTATCCTGTACAGAAGATAAGGAACAAGCACTAAGGAAAAGAGTTATAAAAATACTTAGAAACAATAAGCCTTTTTTATTCATTCACTTCCTCCACTATCAAAACACCTTGCATTGCGGAGTGACCAGACCCACATGGCACTGAACAATAAAAATTGAAAGTTCCTGCTTTATCAGCAACAAATTCAACAGTCTCCGATTCAAGGCCATTTAAGTACATATCTACATTGTATCCGCTTATTGCTAAACCATGAGGTACATCTATACTTTCTGCTGTGATTCTCACTAGATCTCCTTGTGTAACAACGATAGTACTAGGCTCAAAACCATATTTATATGCTTGGATATTTACTTCAATGACATTTCCTGAAAAAGAAGATGTATCTATCTTAGTTGTTTCAGTTGTTCCTTCGGCTGTTGTCGAGCATGCACTTAAAAAAAGTACAGCTAGGATTGCAATAAAAAAAACATACCTTGTTCTCATAGTTTCTTCCCCTTTAATAATAATGAGTTTGTAACCACACTCACAGAGCTCAAAGCCATTGCTGCTCCTGCGAGAATAGGAGAAAGTAACCAGCCTGTGAAAGAGAAAAAAAGCCCAGCGGCAATAGGGATACCTAAAATATTATAGAATAAAGCCCAGAACATATTTTGTTTTATTTTTCCCATGGTGTATTTTGAAAGTTTGATTGCACGTGGAACATCTAAGAGATCATTGCGCATCAAAACAATGTTTCCTGTTTCCATAGCAACATCGGTACCAGAGCCCATTGCAATACCAATGTCTGCTTGTGCTAATGCAGGAGCGTCGTTTATGCCGTCTCCAACCATTGCAACTTTTCCTTTGTGTTGAAGTTTTTTGACATAGTTTGCTTTGTCTTCTGGAAGCACTTCTGCAAAGACATGTTCTATACCTGCTTTTTTTGCAATTGCTTGTGCCGTGCGTTCGTTATCCCCAGTAATCATATACACTTCTAATCCTAAACTATGCAATTGTTTTATTGCTTCTGGTGAAGATTCCTTTATTGTGTCTGCAACTGCAACAATGCCTAAAAGAGTTTTTCCTGAGGAAAGAAGCATGACTGTTTTTCCATCTTCCTCTAAGCGATGAATTTGTGTAATATGTTTCGTCAAAGAAACTCCTTCTTTGCTCATGAGTTTTTGATTCCCTAAAGCATATTTTTTTGTTCCTACATGTGCAAGGATTCCATGTCCAGGAATGGCTTTGAAATTTGTGACTTTTGTCAAAGAAATTTTCTTTTTTTCTGCCGCTTTAATTATTGCTTCTGCTAAAGAATGCTCTGAAGGTTTCTCTAGAGATGCTGCAATCTTGAGAATATCTTGCTCTGTGTTTTTTTCAAAGGCAATAATGTCTGTAAGTTCTGGTGTTCCTTTCGTGATCGTTCCCGTTTTATCAAAGATAATGTATTTGAGTTTGTGTGCAGTTTCCAGAGCTTCTCCTCCCTTGATGAGAATACCCTGCTGTGCACCTTTTCCTGTGCCCACCCTAATTGCTGTTGGAGTTGCCAAGCCTAATGCACAAGGGCATGCTATCACGAGAACTGATACTGCTGCAATCATTGCAAAGGAGAATGCTGAGCCGAGAAGAACAAACCAAGTTACAAAGGTAAAGAAAGAAATGAGGATTACAATAGGGACAAAGTAAGCAGAAATCGTGTCTGCAAACCTCTCGATGGGAGCACGAGAACCTTGTGCGTCTTCAATGAGTTTGATGATTCTTGCAAGAGTTGTGTTTGCGCCGATTTTTGTTGCTTTACACTTGAAAGAACCATGCTTATTGATCGTTGCACCAATGACAGAATCCCCTTTCTTTTTTTCTACAGGAATACTTTCTCCTGTGACCATGCTTTCATCTACCGAAGAATTTCCTTCTACTACTATTCCATCTACAGGAATTTTTTCCCCTGGTTTTACTATAATTATATCCCCTACTTGTACATGATCTACAGCAATTTTTAGTTCTTTGCCATTTCGTACTACTGTTGCCATCTTTGGGCTCAAGCCAATAAGTTTCTTTATTGCTTCTGAAGTTTTCCCTTTTGCATTTGCCTCGAGATATTTTCCTAAGACAACTAAAGTGATAAGGATTGCGGAGATTTCAAAGTACTGGCCTAAATCTGGTAAGAAGAGGACGGTAAAAACAGAGTAAGCATATGCTGCTGTTGTTCCTATGGCAATCAAGGTATCCATGTTTGCAGATTTATTCCTTAAAGCATGATAGGTCCCTTTATAGAATTGCCAGCCTACATAAAATTGTACTGGGGTGGAGAGAATCCAGACAATATAGTGATGAGTCATCATCTCAAATATGTCTATACTAAACCACTCAAAAACCATTAAGATAAAAATAGGTGTAGAAAAGAGAAGACTGATGAGAAACATTTTCTTGTAGAATTCTTTTTCTTTGCTCATGAGTTTTGCTTGTTGCTCTGCAGCGTTTGTTCCTTCTTTGAGAAGCTCTGCAGTATAGCCTTTACTTTTGACTGCTTCTATGAGTTGTTCTATACTTGCTTTCTTTTCTTCATAGTCTATTGTTGCCGAAGCTGTAGAATAGTTCACAGAAGCTTGTTTTACTCCTTCTGTTTTTTGCAAGGCTTTTGTAATGATTGTTGCACAGGAAGCACAGTGCATCCCTGAAATTTGTAGATGTGTTTTTTTCATGGTGTTAACTCCGCGTAGCTTTTGTTTTTTGTTATCATAAAAAGACTAGTTCCTAGTATAAAAATACTTAGAAGTTGTATCTCTATTCCTTTGAATGGAAGAAATGCCCAAGACAAAGTTATGCCAAACAGACTAAAAAAGAGAGGGAAAAAACCTGCAATGCATGCACTACATACTCCTGTGGAAAAGCCACCAACTATTCCTAGACTTGAAAAAAATCCTTGTTTTCTCAAAAGACGTTTTCGTAAGTTATACCTTTTGATCATGAGTGTCATGTTGATAGCAATGAGTATTCCTATTGTAAGAGAAAGAACAAAAGAAAGAAGAAGATTTCCCCAATTTAATGTGTCTAAAAAATAAGGGATTTGAAAAAGGACATCGTAAAATTGAGAAAGCCATATATTTAAGAGCATGTAGACTAGAAAAATTCCTAGTATCCAATACACATATGGTTTTTTGAGGAGTTCTTTCATTCTACAATCAATTTTGCTGTACCCATACCCATGGAGCAAGTAAAGAGAATTTCTCCAGTCTCTGTAGGGGTAAATTCAATAGTGTTCTCTGATTCGGTCATATATTGGCTTATACCTAAGGAAGGAATTTGTACATATCTATAACAGCCTTTGAGTTTGCTGACCTCTGCAGTAATTCGTACAGGTTGATTTAGCTTTACTGTATTTGAGGAAAAAACATAATTGAAGGATGGGCCTACTTTTCCATAGCTCAATTGTACGTCTTGCACCCCATCATTATTTGTGTCTTCAAATTCTGCAACGGCATTTGTTGTTGTTGTTTCTGAAGAGCATGCACTCAATGTTCCTAATAGTACTATGCCTATTAATAGTAGTAGTTTTAGATTCATTCTTTTTCCTCCTTAGCCCGCTACCAGCGGAGATTTTATTCCATAGACCATGAGTCCAATAAGTATTACTGTAATAAGTATAGTGCAAAGCAAAAGTTTTGTGAAAGATATAGGTACTTTTTGTACTTCTTTATTCTCAACCATCTCTTCAAAGATCATATAGGAGAAGCCCAATAGGATCAAAACATTCACCAACATATAGAGGGGCATGAACCAAAGGATATGATCTGCAAAAAGCATTAATGTAACCATAGGACCCATAACACCTCCCATGAGACCAGCCATCATTCCTTGTAAGATGCCCATGATTCCACAACATTTTCCAGTAAATATCCCTACAGAAACTCCTGTGATTAAACCAATAACTGCTCCTAAGAATAAACCATTGGTTGCACCAAAGACCGCACCAAGCATCATGCCTGTTTGCATACCCATCGTCATCCCAATCATCATTCCAAGCATACAAGTGACTTTTGCTTTATAGGAAAGGTAATGCCACACTGCTGTTGCCAATGTTGCTATACTTATATTGAGATAGAAAAACCACCAGGGATATTTTTCAAGGAAATAAGGAATGTTTTTTAAGAAAAGGAAATATAATACTATTTCTACAAGAGAAAGGATGATAAAAATAGAAAGGGAATATTTGACGATCTTCCACTCATGATCAAACTTTTCTTTTTTTTCTAAAAATTCTCGTTTCCGTTCTTTCAAATTCTTTTTTTCAAAGGGATGTGTTGCTGCTCTGTAGCCTGCATCTCTGATAGTTTGAAGAAGTTTTTCTGTATGGACTTTACTTTCCTCAAAGGAGATCTCTACAGAGTCATTGGAGAATGTTGTACTTTGTATCCCTTCTATTTTCTCAAATCTTTTTTTTAAGAGAGTTGAACAGGACCCACATTCCATATCTGGAACGTATATTTTTACTTTCATTTGATTTTGTAGCCTTCCTTTTGAATGAGTTGTTTGACTTTTGCTTCTGAAAGTTTCTTTTCATCAATTGTTGCTTGTACTGTTCCTTTAGATGCGGAAACAGTGACGTCTTGTGCACCAGCTTCTTGAAGTTCATCTGTCAGGAGTATTTCACAGCTTTTACAGTGCATACCTTCCACTTTGAGATTGAGTTTTTTCATGTGTTGAGAAAAGGAGGTTTAGTATATAAATTGTTTCTAACTTGAAAGGGTTTGGGAAGAGACTTAAAGTGGAGAATTCTTGTTCAAGAACGTTTATATCTAGATTTTAGAACTTTCTCACTAAGAAGATTTTATTAGTCTTTCCATGTTCTTTTTTACTAATCACTCCCCGCTCTTCTAAGGACTTTAAGAGTAAAGAAAGTGAGGTTTTTGCTATGCCTGTTCTGTACCTTAAAGTTG
>CAYJSK010000024.1:0-10250 GCA_964372745.1 Candidatus Woesearchaeota archaeon | reverse complement strand
TTGCATATTTTGAACAAGCAAAAACATTCTTTGAAACGGGAAGCTTTACACAAATTATTGAAACTGCAAAATTTCCCCCACTATATGCAATAATCATTTCTCCTACATATATCTTTCAAGACATGGATACTATTTTTTTAGTAATGAAAATAATAAACTCCCTACTTTCTTCACTTATCATTTTTCCAGCATATCTTCTTGCAAAAGAATTTTTGAACAAGAAAAAAAGTGTTATGGTTGCAGCAATCACTGCATTTCTACCAACAATTTTCACCATGAATTTTTACATTTTTAGTGAGAATCTTTTCTTTCCTCTCTTCTTGTTCTCTGTCTATTTTCTCTACAAGACTTTTTCAGAATACAAATGGTACTGGGCTCTACTAACAGGTCTTTTCATTGGTCTTTCTTTGCTCACAAGATTCTCTGCAATCGTACTTCTTGCAACACTTCTCTTAGTAACAGTATGGAAACTTCTAAAAAAACAAAAGAAAATTATAGCAGTATCTTTCATAAGCACCAGTAGTTTTCTCATTACAATAACACCATGGCTTATTACAAAAGGCAAAATATTTGGCTGGTCCCTTCAAGGTATACTTTTAGGTTACAGTCCTGAACTACAAACAGTAACAGAACAAAGCTTTTTCTGGGTAAAAATAATTTGGATATTCCTCTACACAAACTACCTTTTTTTAGGATTAGGGATCATTGTAGCAGTTCTTGCACTACAAGTAATAACTAACTACAAACATGCAAATAAAAAAGAAAGAACCTTAATAGAGATCATTCTTTATCTCACCATTATCACCATTGCACTTGCAGCAAATAACTCTGGGAATATTATTCCATACACCGCACATCGAGTCATCGGTAGATATATTGCAATGATCTTCCCACTTTGGCTTCTCCTTAGTTTTATGTCTACAAACAAAATCAAAAAATCATATCTTTTCATAACATCATTTTTTCTTCTTATCAGCACACCTTTCATTCTTTTTGGGATATTTTTTCCCATTAACAATAGTGAACTCATTTGGATAGAGATCATAGAAAAAATTCTTAATAACAGTAATCTAAGCACTATACTAATAACAACAATAATTACCATCTTTACATTCTCTTTAATCCTTCTAAAAAAAATAAAAACCAATACATACTTCACCTTTGTAGCAATTTATTTTATAGGAATTTCTTTCCTAGGCACGACGGCAATAATATACGATGCACAAGAACATTGGTTTCCTTTAGAAGAAGTTCAACTAGGCATGTGGATCACAGAAAACATAGAACCTGAAGCCAGTTTTTATTTTGATCCTGAGGATGTAGAATACTTTGAAGAAGGTACTTCAATTGATAGAACAAAGCCAGATGATAGGCCCATAACAGTCATAGGATATTGGATTCGAGGAGAGATTATAAATCAAAAAGCAATCCTCAATATTCAAAGAATAAACGATCCAAGAGATGCAGATTACATTATCACAACAAAAGAATTAGACTTAGAACTCATAAAAGAAGGAGAAACAATAAAAATATACAAAAATGAATGAAGAAAAATCTATGAATATCATTGCAAAAGGAGCAATAATATTTCTTATTGGAGCAATTATTGGAAAAATGCTCTCCTTTGTATACAGGATTATCCTTTCACGAATGGGAGAGCAAACCTATGGAGAAATATCCATTGCATTAGCATTACTCAGCATACTTTCAGTTATTGCAATTCTTGGTTTAGACACAGGGATTGTACGCTACCTTTCTCAATACAATAAAGACAAAAATAAAGAAGCAATGAAAGGAACAATTATTTTTTCCACAAAGACAATTCTCCTCCTAAGCACAACATTTGGAATACTTCTATTCCTACTTTCAGACTGGATCACACAAGCATTTTATCCCCATTCACCTAATCTAAGTATAATACTCAAGGTATTTGCAATAGCACTCCCATTTGAAGGACTAAAGGCAGTGTGGACAAACACATTAAAAGCACTACAAAAAATAGAATATGATATTTACGCACGTATTGTAGGAGAAATCATTGTCCGTATACTTTTAACAGTCTTATTTATTTATGCAGGACTTGGTATTCTTGGAGCAAGCATTGCATACACTCTTTCCATAATCTTTTCTTCATTGTTATTATTCCTCTTCGTAGAAAAGAAAGCCTTCTCTTTAAGAGATAAAAATATCAAAGTTTTATACAACAACAAAGAACTACTCTTCTACTCTCTACCTTTAGTTTTCAACAGCATTACTATTATTGTAATCAATGCCGCAGATAGTTTAATTTTAGGCTATTTCAAAGACGCAGGAACAGTAGGAATTTACAATGTTGCAGTCCCAACAGCAAAACTCATCCTCATCTTTCCAACAGCTCTTTTAGGGTTATACTTACCATTGATCGCAGCAGTAAAAGACAATAAAGAAGAGTTTGAAAAAGTATACTATACCACAACAAAATGGGTTTTCTTTATTACAAGCTTATCATTAGCCTGGCTAATTCTTTACGGAAAAGAACTTATCACAGTTTTCTTTACAGAAGGTTACAGCACAGCCTATACTTCTTTAGTGATTCTCTCCATAGGATATCTCATCAACTCCTGTATCTACACTTCAAGAGATATTCTCCTCCTATATAATCAAACAAGAGTTATCTTCATGGCAACAGTATTCAGTTGTGTCTTAAACATTATCCTAAATATTCTTATGATTCCAACTCTAGGAATGATTGGTGCCGCACTTGCAACATCGATATCCTTAACCATTCTTAGTATCATCCTTTTTATCTACACACGAAAAGAAACGAGAATAAACCCATTAAGAAAAAGAGTCTTTTTCTCAGGATTACTTATAAGCATCGCAGCATTCCTCACCTGGAACATCACAAAGCTAATAAAACTAGAGCCAAAAACTCTCATTATAACAAGTATCCTAATAATAACAATACTCAGTCTTGCCTTGGTCTATATCTCAGGCATACTCGAAAAAGAAGATAAAGAAATGGCAAGAACTATAATCAATAAAATAAAAAAGACAACACAATGGAAGACTTCAAAAGAATCCTAGAACGGATTAAAAAGAATCCAGAAACGCTCCCTATGAAGAGTTTCCGTTTTCTTAAGAGAAAATACTTCCAATTACAAGCAAACAAAAGAGAGACACAAGAATTCCTTTCTAATGAAGATTTCAAAAAAGAAACAGAATTTAAAGGAAAAGAAAACATAAACGAACAACACCTTTTTTTAAACACAATAATCAGAGATAAAAAGAGTATAGATGATGCAGAGGATATTCTCAAAGGAAGATATGGGCTTCTAGGAAAACAATACCTTCTTACAGAAATCAATTGGCACAAAGATTTTAACTCTGGAAAAGTTTGGGGGAAAAAACATTTCACAAAAATAGAATACGATCTCCCCTACGAAAATACAGATAAAAAAGTACCATGGGAATTAAGTAAATGTCAACATTTTGTGACTCTTGGCTTAGCATTTCAACAAACAAAAGACAAACGCTTTGTAGAAGAATATAAGAAACAAACAGAATCATGGATAAAAGAAAACCCCTATGAAATTGGCATTAACTGGGTCACTCCAATGGAATGTGCCATTCGCGCAATCAATTGGATAGAAGCATATCACTTGTGTAAAGAAGAACTCTCAGAGGATTTTACCTTAAACCTTGTAAAACAACTCTACCTCCACGGGAAATTCATTCGCAATAATCTTGAATGGAGTCCAAAGAAAGAAAATCACTACCTTTCAGACCTTATGGGACTATTTTTTATAGGAAATTTTTTCAAAGGGATACATAAAGCAGACAAATGGAAATCCTTTGCACGAAAAGAACTCGAAAAAGAAATACTTCTACAAGTTTCAGAGCAAGGTGTAGGTTATGAAGCTTCCTTGAATTACCATAGACTCGTCACTGAGATCTTCTTACTCAGTGATCTCCTTGCAAAAAGAAATAACATAAATTTTTCAGAAGAATACAGAAAAAGACTAGAAAGAATGTGTGAATTCATCATGTATTACACTCCACAAAGTGGGAAAGCACCAGCTATAGGAGATACAGACAACGGAAGAATTATTTCTATCTGGGATGAGGATACAAATGATCATAGAGATCTTTTAGCGATTGCATCTGTCCTCTTTCATCGTCCAGACTTTAAAACACTGGGAAAATTTCATGAAAAGATAGGACTCCTTATTTCCCAAGAAGAATACCTCAAAGAGGATTTACAAATACCCGATTTCAACTCAAAAGAACTAACTGATTACTACCTCATCAGAGATAAAGACCTTTTCCTTATGATTCACTGTGGGGATATTGGGAGAAAAGGTTTTGGAGGTCATGGACATAATGACCAATTAAGTTTTGTCCTAAGTTTCAAAGAAAAAGACTATCTCATAGATCCAGGAACCTATTGCTATACTTCTGATAAAAAAACAAGACATCTCTTACGCTCAACAAGATATCATAATACCCCTGTACTCAATGACACAGAACAAAATATCATACAGGAAGAAACTCCTTTTAACATGGAAAATAACACAAAAGCTTTCTGTTTTCAATGGCAATCAGATAGCATCCAAGATATCTTCATAGGGAAACATATAGGCTATGCACCAAACACTGTCACACGAGAAATTCATTATGAAAAAAGAAACAAAGAAATAACAATAACAGACCGCTTAAAAGAAGAAGCAAGTATAGAATTAAACTTCTACTTCCATCCTGAAAGAAAAATAAAAAAAGAAAAGAACAAAATCATTCTTGACGAAGAGCTAGTACTAGAATGTGAATCTGAACCATTCCTAAACAAATGCCTCTACTCTAGAGAATATGGTCATCTTGGAGAAACGAACTGTGTAACACTCCAGAAAAAAGGCAATGCAATAGTTACAAAAATCTATCCACTTCGAAGAAAAGAAGAGGCACTCATTAAAATTGTAAAAGAAACGGAAACACCGAAGAAAGAGGAAAGAAATATTCTAGAAACAAAAGAAAAGAAAGAGAAAAAAGCCCTAAAGAAAGTTTTGAAGAAAAAAGAAGAAAAGACTTTAGAAGAAGAATACTACTGAGCAACAATTTCCATTTCTTGAGCAACTTCAACATTAGAAAACTGCACTCGTGCATAATCCTGACTTTCTGTATTTGTAGGACAATTTTTACACATTTCTACACTCCCTTTATCCTGCCACACATTTCTTCGGAAAGCCTGAAATTTAGGACTATTCCAAATCTCATTCTCAAAATCCTTTGATGTTACAGCATTCCCAAAGATAAACTTCTCATGCGTATCAAAACAACAAGGCACCACAGTCCCATCATAATTAATATTCACACCAATCCAAAGTCCATCACAACCAGGTCGAATAGAAGTTTTACAAGCAACACCTTCATCAGTAAGATATCGGGAATATTTCTTATCGCTAGGCAAATATTTCTCTGCCATTTTTGCATCATTCCATAAATAGACAGTCTTCAAAATAATCTCATCAACGCCAACATCTCTTGCAATTTTTTGTATCTCCTCGACTTCATGTTCATTGCTTTTCATAATAATAAACTGCATACTCAAATAAGGAAAATACCTCCCCTGTGCTTTCTTAGCCGCAGCAAGGTCTTTAATTCCTTGAATAAGCTCCTCAAAATGACCATTCACCCGATATTTGTCATAACTTTCTTTTGAAGCACCATCAACGGCTAAAATCAACTCATCCAAACCAGACTCAAGAAGTTCTTGTACTTGTACCTTATTTCGAAAAATAAAACCATTCGTACTCGTAATAACTTTCAAGCCAGCATCCTTCGCATAACGAATCATTTTAATAAAATCCTTATTCAAAGAAGGTTCTCCATAATTCCAAAGAGTTACGGAAAAGGCAGTAGGACCAAGCTCATCAATAATTTTCTTATAATCCTCGAATTTCATATACCCCTTCCCCTTAGGAGTAGAATTATTCCCTGTAGGACAAAGAGGACATTTCAAATTACAGATATTCGTAGGTTCAATAAATAAAGATAAGGGCTTTCCCCAGACCTTGGGGCTCTTGGCTTTCAAAGAGAGTTGTACCTTTGTATAATTCAACATTCTCTTTGGAGTAAGATTTTTTCCATATATTTTAAATTTCTTCTCAAAAGTACTGCTATATATTTTAAAAGGTATATCATCCATCCTCAGAAAAAAGAATCCCTAGCCTTTAAAAGTCTTACTTAGCAACACTTCATGCCATTCCTCAGCTAATACTTCAATATCATACTTCTCTTCAACAAAGATTCTACCAAGCTTACCCATCTTCTCTAACTCCTTTTGATGAACAAAACAATAGCCTATTTTTTCCTTCAAAGCCTCTGTGTCCTTCTGAGGGATAATAAAACCGAACTCGGGAAGAACAATCTCTCGTGGTCCAACACAATCAGTACTAATCACAGGAGTGCCAGACGCTAAAGCCTCTAGAAGAACAATCCCATACAACTCTTCCCATCCATGGATTTTATAAGAGTTTAACACAAACACAGAACTCTCACGAAATATCTCTGCTAACTGTTTTCTATCTCGAATTTCACCCAAATACAAAACATTATTCAATCCACAGTTTCTAATCAGGGGCACAGCACTTCCACTACCCACAAACACAAAAGGAATCTCTGGAAACACTTTTGCAACATCAAGTATCCCTTGTATGCCTTTCTCAGGAATAATTCTCCCAACGAAAAGCACCTGAAATTTCTTTTTTTTTCCAGGATTAAATGTTTTCAAATCCACAGCATGGGGAATCTGTACAACAGAAGAACTATACTTCTCTAAACTCTTTCTTCCAGTATGTGAAATAGTCACAATACTCCCCTTTCGAAGAAATTTCCTCCAAAAAAATGTCACAAAAGGCAATGGCTTATGTACATACTCCATTCCACTCCAATAAGGCCAAGAGCTCATAAAGATAATATCTCTTTTCAGAAATTTTAATAAAAAGAGATAAGGAGAAAGAGGATGGTAAGGAGCAAAAAGTATAATTATCTTTCTTTTTGTAAAAGGAAGAATAAAATATCCTGAAAAAGACACCCAAATATCATTCCAAGATACCTTTTTTTGTACATACAAAGGTTTTGCAAAATATCTATAACCTAGTCTTCGTAAAAAGAAAGAAGAACTATAGACTTTTAAACAGAATAAATACACAGTTCGTGAATCAATAAATCTAATTTCTATTTTTCCTCTTTTTTGTAAATGAAATAAAGACCTATAATAATCTTCTGTCGGACATTCAGTAAAAATATAGACATCCATAGATGAAAAAAGACTAAGTAAGCTTTATAAATCCTCTGAAAAACCCCTCAGTATGTACAAAAAAGACTACTTCGAGAGTTATAAAGAACAACCATTTAAATGGAAATTCTGGGCAAGATATATTCGAAATAAAACAAAAAAAGAAGACAACATTCTCGAAATTGGTTGCACCTATGGCTATGTATTCAAATATCTCAAAGACTATCCTAATAAATATGGCATTGATATTTCTGAGCATGCTATCAAACAGGCAAAGATACTTTCCCAAGGAGCAGAATACAAAGTAATGGATGCACAAAGACTAGACTTTAAAGATAACTTTTTTTCTGTAGTTCTCGCAATCGATGTCATGGAACATCTAAAGAACCCAGAGAAAGGAATAAAAGAAGCTGCAAGAGTACTCAAAAAAGAAGGCCTATTTATTCTGGTCACTCCTAATTTAGAGTCATATAGTAAGAAAGCAAATGGCGAAAAATGGTTTGCCTATCAAGATCCAACACACATTTCCCTTCTCTCAAAGGAACAATGGATAGAATTTCTAGAAAGAAATAACTTTACAATAAAAAAGCTAAGAACAATCGATATGTTTGATATGCCACACAAAAAAATAGCAAGTGCACTAAATCTTCTTTCCTACATTCTAAGCATACCATATTCAAGGTCAAAAAGAAGAGATAACCTACTCATTATTGCAAGAAAGCTTTAGGTAACCTTTTCTTAATTGCAGAAACAAGAGAAGAAAATAAGACCTCGACAAGCGAAGGTAGTACCCATTGTAATTAACATTTTTACGTAGAGTTTTAAGTTTAAGAAGGACACGAACCGATCCTTCAGTCTTCACATCTAGATCAAACATCCAAGAGATATAAACTTTTACAGAACCAATCGGACTTTTTAAGAACCGTTAAAGATAAGAAACAAAGGCTTTACTATCCTGCCCAAAGGTAAGCATAGAAATAGGAACCCCAACTTTACGCTGAATCAACTGTAAATAGTCTCGCAACACTTTATTAGGGATAAAATCAATACCAGCATCTAATTGATTTCTATACTCCTCTTCAGTAAATGGTGGCCATCCCTTCAGAAGGTCATATTTAACTTGAACAGATTCATAACCAAAACAAGGAACTCTATCAACAGGGGTATAATGTGTGGCAACAGGAATGTGATCCATTCCTCCTAAAATATCTAACTTGGTTATTGCTAAAGAATCAAGTCCAGAAGAAACAAGAGACTCTCGAATAAGAGAAATATCCAACCAACCTATACGCCTAGGTCTTGCAGTGGTTGTTCCAAACTCTCCTCCTTTTTCTCTAATCTGTACAGCAAGATCACCATCAATTTCAGTCACAAAAGGACCATTTCCTACACGAGTAGTATACACTTTAGCAACACCGATAACTTTCCCAGAAAATTCTTTTTTCGGATAAACTCCAATACCATTCCAAAATGCAGTTGCACTCGTACCAGATGAAGTTCCACGAGGATAATAAGGACTATCTACATCAAGCATATCTGACTGTGCACATTCTCCAAGAATATGCTTTCCTAAGCGCAAATAATCATGTATTGCCTGAGAAACATCAGTTAAAAAAGGGACGAATATTTTAGCGCTATCAGCAAGTCTAAAAACTTCTTCACTATAACGGCAAGTTAAAGAAGAAATATCTTGTCCAGTGAGATGAGCAACACGATCTGCATAAGGCACAACAAGAGACTCCACACGCGCAAAATCACCAAGAAGATCAACAAGTCGTACACCAGTCCTATCATGTTTTGAACCATACACAGGTCCAATACCTCTTCCTGTAGACCCAGCTGCATACACACCATTTCCATGTTCATTGATACCATCAAGATCCTTGTGCCAAGGCATAATCACATGAGCCCTAGGATCAATCATCAACTCAGGATTAATAATCCTTTTCTCCAATGCAGAAATTTCTCGAGCGAGAACATCTACATCAAGAACCATCCCTCTTCCCAGAAAACCAGGCTTTCCTACAAGAACAGATGTTGGAAGAAGATGGAGTTTATAGGTAACCCCATCATGTACAACTGTATGACCAGCATTATTTCCACCTTGTGCTCGAGCAGCAGCCATATAATGATCTGCTAATGCAAGATTATGAACAACTCTCCCTTTACCTTCATCACCATACTGCGTTCCAACAACAATGTCTAACATAACAAAAGTCTTCTCAAAAAAAGATCTTTAAAAAGATTTATTTTCTCTAAGCTAGAGATAGAAAAGAAAATTAATAAAACGAGAAACCCAAGTATCTCTATCTTCCCCAGGAGCAAAAGAAAGACAAGCTTCTGCAGGACAAAGTTCTTTTTTCTCTTCAACAACAACAAGATCCCAGGAGATATCTTCTGTCTTAGCTTCTAAAGTGAGAAGAGGTTCTTCATTCCCATCCTTCTGACAAAAAGAATCAACACAATGATAAGAGCTATCTCCTAAAGCAAGACGACAATCACTCTCTTCTTGACAAGAAACAGAAAGTTCTCCAGAAACAAAAACACTACTCACTATTAAAAAGAATAGTATCACTTCTTTTTTCATACAATTCTAAGAGTAAATCTATTTAAAAAACTAACGAAAAATAATTTAAAAAAAAGAAAAAAAAGGCTTAGATAGCCAATGCCTGATACGTAATGGTCAATGTTTTCGCAGTAGCCGTTGCATCCTTAGGAACAACAACTTTTGCATAGACATTCACTGTATCTAAACTATCCGCAAAGTCTAAAGCATCACAGATTCCTACAGTCACATTTGTAGTCTGAGCTAAAAAGATTTCAAACCCACTCGTTAAAGTAGCCGAACAGGAATTCGCTTCAGAGTTCTCAGAAAGCAAACTCACTGCTGCTACTGTTGTTAAAGGACATCCAGACGGACCAACAGCACCACAAAACAAATTCTCTGCATCAACTTGATTCCCATATGCACTCACAT
>CAYJSK010000023.1:0-10330 GCA_964372745.1 Candidatus Woesearchaeota archaeon | reverse complement strand
CACCTACGACGGTACCCTATACTCTCATTAAGAATGTGAATATTACGAAGCCGAATTAAGAAAAGTTTAAATACTACAGTGTATTCTATTGTATTACATGAAACAAGTTATGACTGCACGTCTGTCTGAAGAACTAGAAAGGGATCTTAATTTAGTTGCAAAAATAGAGCAACAAGAAAAATCAACCATACTTCGAAAACTACTAGCCAGAGCTTTAGTAGAATGGAAAAGAGAAGAAGCTCTAAAGAAATATCAAGAAGGGATATTCTCTACAGAACAAGCAGCAGCCTTTATAGGAATAAGTACATGGAGTTTCTTAAGCTTACTTAAAGAAAAAAAAATACCTCTACAATATGATCTCCAAGATTTCAAAAAAGAACTAAAAGAGATCCAATGGAAAAAGTAGTCACAAATACAACTGTTCTTATTTTCTTATCAAAAATACGAAGATTAGACCTGTTAAACATCTTCAAAAGCATAGAAACCACAGAAGATGTTCAAAAAGAAATATTCGAAGGAAAGGAAATTTCTGAAGAAGAGAAAAATGGATTTAAAGAATTTTTTAAAAGGAAAGTAAAAATAAAAGAAGTATACACAAAGATGACTCTAGATCTTGGAAAAGGGGAAGAAAGCGCCATAAACCTTTGCATAGAAAAGAATATCCCTTACTTTCTCTCAGATGACAAAAAGGCAAGAAACACTGCAGAACTCTTTTCTATTAAAAGTATAGGCAGCCTAGGGATAATACTTCTAAATCTAAAAGAGAAAAAAATCAAAAAAAAAGAAGCAAAGGACCTTGTAAAACTTTTAATAAAACACTCCTATTACATTTCCATTGAACTCTATGAAAGTATTCTACAAGAGATAGATGAATACAAAGAGGAGTAAACATCTCCATAAACCTTTTAAAACAAATAAAGAAAAAACACTCTATGAAAAAGCTCAAAATAGGCTATGTTCTCTCCTATTTCCACCCATTTAAAGATGGCACAGAAAATAACTGTTTATACTTAGCAACTGAAATGGTCAAACTAGGCCATGAAGTACATGTCTTCACTTCCAACAGAAGAGATGAACAAATACTACCAGAAAAAGAAGGAATGATCAACGGAATTCATATTCATAGAAGTAAAACATGGTGGAGATATAAATATTATCTAGAACTCAATCCAGGAGTCATTGGATCTATTCTTAAATATAAAGATCTTGATGTTCTTCATATTCATAGTTTTGGGTTTATGATGTATGATCTTGCATTTATTCTAAAACGTTTACGTGGAGATAAAACTGCAATTATTAACACTCCTCACGGCCCATTCATGTCCTTAGAGAGCTATCCATGGTGGCAAAAGGCATTAAAAAACACATTCACTCTTCTAGAATATCCCATCAATTGGATGTACGATGGTGTTATTCAAGTAAACACAGAGCAATGGAAATGGATCACAAAATCAGGAGTTTCACGTAACAGAATTCACTTCGTCCCTGATGGTATTCCTCAAGATCGTTTTAGAAAAATAGACAATAAAGACTTTATCAAAAAACATAATCTTCAAGGGAAAGTTATTCTCTGTAACTTAGGACGTGTTCTCAAATATAAAGGACAAGACGACATTGTCAAAGCCCTTCCAGACATTGTAAAAATATATCCTAATGTAGTGTTTCTTTCTATGGGAAAAGACCATGGCCTTTTAGAAGAATGTCTCAAACTTGCAAAAGAATTGAAGGTAGAAGATCATGTTCGATTTCTAGGCATGGTTTCCGAAGACGAGAAGCTCCAAGGCCTTGATGCAACAGACATTTTTATCCTCTCAAGTGAATGGGAAGCATTTGGAATTGTAACACTAGAAGCAATGGCACGAAAAAAATCAGTCATTTGTACAGACTGCGAAGGAAGCCTCTATTTAGTAAAACCTGAAAACGGATTACTCTATCATTATGGAGATGTAAAAGGACTAAAGAATGCAATTCTTAAACTCATGAAAGATACCAAACTCAGAAAGAGTATGGAAAAAGAGAATTACAAAAAAGCAGTAGAACTCACCAATGAATCTATTGCAAGAAACTACCTCGAACCACTATACTATAAACTTCAAAGAAAATGATATCTATAATTGTAACAGCATTTAAAGAAGAAAAAACAATAGGAAAATGTCTAGAGAGTATTCTTTCACAGAAGATAAAGGAAAAACACGAAATTATCGTTGCTTGTCCTGACGAAGAAACAAAAAAAGTCGCTTTGAGTTATAAAGGAGTAAAACATTTTCAAGATCCAGGGAAAGGAAAAAGTTTTGCATTAAACCTTCTCTTCAAAAAAGCAAAAGGAGATATTCTTCTCTTTACAGATGGTGATGTATTTTTAGGAGAGAATGCCATTAACAAAATACTCAAAGAATTCCAAGATCCGAAAGTGGGTTTTGTAGGTGGGCGTGTCATCTCCCAAAATGAAAAGAATACAATGCTAGGATATTGGAGCCATCTTCTTGCAGATCTAGGTGCACATAGAACAAGAAAAAAGCGTGCAGCACAAAATAAGTTTTTTGAATGCTCTGGGTATCTTATGGCTCTACGTTCAGGAATAATAAAGGAAATCCCTCTTGATGTTGCAGAAGATTCTATTTTACCTTATTATTTTTTTAAACAAGGATATAAAGTAGCATACGCTGAAAACGCAAAAGTTTTTGTAAAAAATCCCACACAATTTAAAGACTGGCTAAAACAAAGAAAAAGAACAGCAAAGGCACATACAAAGCTAGATGTCTACGAACCAGACTTTCCAAAGATGAAGTCTTTTAAAAATGAAATCCTAAAAGGATTCTTTATTATCTGGAGCTATCCAAGAACCCCCAAAGAACTTTTCTGGACACAAGTACTTTGCCTTGCTCGACTATACATGTGGCTTTCTCTTATCTATGAAGAAAAAGTGAAAAGAAAATATTATAATGACGGCTGGGAAAGAGTAGCTTCTACCAGATAGGGGTCTCACAAACCTTATAAATCCAATATTTTCCCATTTTTATATGACATTTCACAAAATGTATCTCATTAACGATCTCAAAACAAGAATAAGTGAAAATAGAGCTGCAGTCTCATTCTTAGAAGACTGTGATGTAAACAAAATGACTCTTGTTGCTGCACAGACTATGCATGATGTCTATTACATCCCTGGAAAGAATGGAGACAGGGGTACATACCTTAAACTTGCAAAGGATGGAAGAGAACTAGAAACTGAAGCTCTTTGGTATAACATACTTAAAGAAGATTTTAGACTCCCAGCAGCACCAAGTGCAAAGAAATTTGAATTAAAAGAAAAGATTTTTGCTATAGGGGTCAAAGAAGTCACAGGAGAAACATACGAAGTTATTTTTAAAAGATTAAGTCAACAAGGGATATTATATGAAAGTGAAGAACTAAAAAAAGTAATAAGAACTTCAGCAAAAATTTCTGTGCTTGGAGGAAAATATCACCATAGGTGTCCAAACTCCAGTCCAACATATTTTGGAGAATTTGATGAAAAAGGGCATAAATTCCTCAAAGAAAGAACAATAAGATTTCTAAGAGGACAGAGTTCTATTCCAATAGAAGCATTAGAGAGTATAGTAGAAGGGACAAAAGTTGTATTAACAGATGTAAGATCAAGACTACTCTATAGGGATGCACTTCCTTTAAATTGGATAAATCATAAAGGCAATGTAGTAGCTATTGACTTAGGTGGTACAGGATACAGGCCACCGCAGTTTGAAGCAATAGCACTTTTTGAAACACCTAACACAGGTTTCGAAACTCTTAATGAAAGAGAGAGAACAGAACTAGTTTTAATGTATAAAGCAGAACTAGAAAGAGAAGGAGTGGAAGTAGGAACAAATGCAGAATATTTAATGACCTATGGTTTAGCAAGTGTAATGAAAAACCTCTCGGGTATTGCATCAAGAACAGACCATATTCTAAGAAATAAAGCAGATATAGAATCAGCAGATGCAGAACGTATGAGAGTCGGAAATGCAAGACTTCAAGGAAATGTAGCAGCAAAATCATTTCATATACAAAGAGCATTAAAAGCTTTAGCTCTATCAGAAGATTTCTTTAGCATGAGGAGAGAAGACTATAATGCTTTAAGAGATGCTTTAGAAGGTCTATAATTTTCTCTATTGGGACTATTGTAAATACAGCTTAGACATCCACAAACCTTTTAAAACAAATTTTGAATAAGGTGCACTATGAGAATCACAGGAAGGGCACCTATAAGAATAGAATTTGGAGGAGGGGGAACAGATATTCCTTCTTACTCAGATAGATATGGTGGCTGCGTTCTCAATGCAACAATAAACAAGTATGTATATGCCAGCCTAAGACCTACACATAATACTGAATTAAAGCTTATTACAACAGAAACAAACGAATCTCTTCTTTTCAAAGATGCAAAGGATCTCACGTATAATGGAGATCAAGATCTTATCAAAGCTCTCATCAAAAGAATGAAAATTAATTATGGCTGTGAAATCGCATTTCGATCGGAAGCACCTCCAGACTCAGGTCTAGGAAATGGTGCAACAGCCGCAGTAACCATGGCTGGTCTCTTCAATCAGTTGCGTTATGAAAACAAACTTAACGATTATGAGATTGCAGAAACAGCATATGACACAATGAAATATGAACTAGACATCCAAGGAGGAAAACAAGCTTTCTATTCTAGTGTCTTTGGAGGATTTAATTTTATAGAGTTTCAAGAAAATGGTTTTACAAGAGTCAACAAAGTCAAGATAAAACCACAAACAATAGCAGAACTAGAAAAACACCTGCTCTTAGTCTATCTTGGAAAACGAGAAAAACAAGACAGTTCCCAAAATATAATCAAAGAACAAGAAGTAAATTATGGGAGACCAGAGAACCTAGCAATCCTGGACAAACTAAAAATTCTCGCACAAGAAATGAAAAATCGTCTTGAACATAATGATCTTACAAGCTTTGCACAAACAATGGACCTCGCTTTCCAAACAAAGAAAATACTCAATCCAAGTATCACAAATCCAAAGATTGAAGATATTTCTGAACTTGCAAAAAAAAGTGGAGCACTCGCAACAAGAATTCAAGGTTCTGGTGCAGGTGGACACTTATTAGTTTTCTGTGACTGGAACAAAGAGCATATTGTGACAAAAAGCCTTCTTGAGAAAGGAGTGAACTGCATACCTTTTTCTTTTGTCAATCAAGGTCTAGAAGTTTGGGAAGGGAATGACTAATGGAAGAACGCATCAAAAGAGAACTAACAGAAGCATCCTTAGTCACACAGTCCTTAGTAAACAACCATATTAGTGATATAAAAAAAGTTGTTGAACTGGTTATAGAAGCATACAAAGAAGGTGGAAGAGTCGTCATGCTTGGGAATGGAGGAAGTGCTGCAGATGCACAGCATATCGTCGCAGAACTAGTGAACTACCTCTACATGCCTGGCAGGCCTATGCTTGATGCATTAGCACTAACAGTCAATACTTCTGTTCTTACAGCAATAGGAAACGACATTGGATATGAAAATCTTTTCGCACGCCAAATTGAATCCTTAGTCAAAGAAAAAGATGTTGTCATTGCAATTAGTACTTCTGGAAACTCTCCAAATGTCTTAAAAGCAATTGAAGCTGCAAAAAAGGTCAATGCAAAAATTATTGGCTGGACAGGGAAAACAGGAGGAAAAATGGCTTCTATAGATATGGATTTACTCATTAAGATTCCTTCTACAGACGTTGCAAGAATCCAAGAAGCACACATGAAAATAGGTCATATTATGTGCAGTTTAGTTGAAAAAGAGTTATTCCAAGAAAAAAGATTCAAATAAAATGGAAACAATCACAACAAAATGTCCTGCACGAATTAGCTTTGGCAATGGTGGAGATACAGATTACTACATACAAGAAATTGGCTGGGGCTGTGTTGTAAATGCAACGCTAAGTACATTATTTTTTGAATGTCAAATCCCTCCTATAGAAGAAAGAGCAATTATCTACAACGATCTAAATACAAACCTCACTGAAAAAAATATTATTCAAAATCTCCGTCTAGAAGGAGATAAATTAGATTTAATCAAAGCAACAATTTCCTACCTCAATCCTTACTTTAAGAAATCAATAATCATTAACACAAATATTCCTAAAGAATCAGGATTAGGTGGCTCTTCAACATTAAATATCGCTCTAGCATTAGCACTCCTAAAAGAAAAAGGAGAATTAACAAACGCTGAAGAACTCGCTAAAATAAGTTACCATATTGAAAGAAAAATTCTCCAAGTGGAAGGAGGTTATCAAGACCAATGGGCAGCAGCATATGGCCGAGGCATGAATCTTATGATCTTTAAGAATAAAAGAGTGGAAGTTATACCTATCAAAATGTCTTTAGAAATACTACGAAAACTAGAAGAGAACTCCTTATTGGTATACTTTTCACAGAGGATAGACTCAGGAAAAGATATTCATAAAGATCAAGAAAAAAGGCTCAAAGAAAACCCTGAAGAAAAGAGAAGTATTCTTATAGAAAAAAGAGAAAACACAATGAAGATCAAAGAATATCTCGAAAAAGGAGATCTCGAAAAATTCGCAGACTGCCTGAACAAAGACTGGGAGCTGAAACAAAAACTCAGTGCAAAGATTTGTACACGAGATGAGATTTTTAAAATTGCAACAGAAAATGGAGCTTTAGGTGGGCGTCTTTGTGGTGCAGGGAGTGGTGGTGCATATTATTTCTATTGTAAAGAAGGGAAGAAGGAACAAGTACTACAAGCAATAAAACCTCTTATTCAAATGCAAATGCCATTTAAGATTCAAAGATCAGAAGAAAATGGGAATTGGTATCAAACATGAAATACATTTTTCTCGATAGAGACGGTGTCATTAACGAAGAAATTGGATTTCTGCATAAAAAAGAACAACTAAAATTAATTCAAAACTCAGCAAAAGCCATTGCACTACTCAATAAAGAAGGATACAAAGTCATCGTCATAACAAACCAACCAGCAGTTGCAAGAGGCCTATGCACAGAAGAGACTGTAGAAGAAATACACAAAGAACTCCAACAATTATTAAAGAAAGAAAATGCTTACATAGATCATTTTTATTATTGTCCTCATCATCCAACAGAAGGACAGAATCCATTTTTTACAAAAAACTGCTACTGTAGAAAACCCAAAACAGGAATGATTCAAAAAGCAAAACAAGACCTCAACATAGAAGATCTCTCTTCATCATATCTTATTGGAGATAGAATTTCAGATATAAAAACTGGGAGCCTCATGGGTTGCAAAACCATTCTTGTTTCTACAGGCTATGGACAAAAAGATTCATGGAATGATGCTAGTGCAGATTACTATGCCAAGGACCTTTATCATGCAGTAAAAGATTTTGTATTACAGGAAAAGAAACTAAAATTATTCATTGCAGCTGGAGGAAAAGGAACGAGACTTTACCCCTTAACTAAAGACATTCCTAAACCGATGGTTTCCATATGTGGCAAACCTGTACTTCACCATCTTGTAGATTGGGCAAAAAAGAATAACATCTCTGAAATTATTATGTTAAGCCATCATTTCCCAGAAAAGATAACTGAATACTTTAAAGACGGAAAAGATTTTGGGATAAAAATACATCATTCTATCGAGCCCTATCCACTCGGAAGCGGAGGACCATTAAAGTATGCAGAAAAATATATAGATGGCCCCTTTGTATATCTCTCTGGAGACCATCTGTGCACAGTAAATCTAGAAAAAATGCTAGACTTCCATAAAGAAAAGAATGCAAAAATTACTGTACTTGTCCATGAATCATCACATCCAGAAGATTCTGATCTGCTAAAAATTGATGAAAATGAGAAAGTAATCACCTTTATATCTAAAACAGAAGATCACACAAATGCAGGAACTTTAACCAACTCAGGTTTATGTATTATAGAACCAGAAATCATGAACCTTATACAAGAAGAAAAATTTGATTTTGAACCCTATCTCTACCCTAAAATTTTAGATGTCCAATACCCATTGTATGCATATAAAACAAACGAGTTCATGGCAGACATGGGAACTCCAGAACGCTTAAAAAAATGCGAAGAGTATCTCCAGAATAAAATGGAGAGGGTCTTAGTAACAGGCGCTTGTGGCATGATGGGTCAACATCTACTCCCCTTACTATTAAAAAAAGGAAACTACAATATTCTAGGAACCTACTTCAAGCCTACAACAAATATCAAAGAGCTTCCTAAAGAAGTAAAACTCAAAGAACTAGACGTACGTGATTATCGAGCTGTTCTCAAGGTCCTGGAAGAATTCAAACCAGATAAGATCCTTCACTTGGCAGCGCAAAGTTATCCTACAGTTTCTTTAGATGAACCCCAGTATACCATAGACACAAACATTCGAGGAACAGTAAATATATTTGAAGCAGTACGCTATCTCAAACTTAATCCTACAGTTCTTGTAGCTTGTTCCAGTGCGGAATACGGCTTTGTTGATGAAAAAGATGTACCTATAAAAGAAACACAGCCCTTACTTCCATTACATCCCTATGGGGTCAGCAAAGTTGCACAAGATTTTCTTTCTTATCAATATTACAAAAACTATGGGATAAAAACACTACGAGCGCGTATATTTAATACAACAGGCCCAAAAAAAGTCAATGATGTCTGTGCAGATTTTACCAAACAAGCTGTACTCATAGAAAAAGGATTGCAAGAAAATAAATTCTACATTGGCAACATTGACAATAGAAGAGCAATCACCGACGTTCGTGACATGATTGAAGCATTCTTACTATTAATGGAAAAAGGAGAACATGGTGAAGTGTACAACATCTCTGGAGAAAAGGCTTATTTAATAAGGGACATTCTTGGAATCATCCTCAAACAAACAAACATCAACCCAGAAATAGTTGTAGATCCTAAACTTCTTCGTCCCACAGATGAAAAAATTATTTTTGGCGACACGGCAAAACTACGAGCGCACACAGGCTGGGAACAAAAGATCCCTATAGAAACAACCATTAAAGATATGTTAGAGTATTGGAGAAAAGTTATTTAAAGCAAAAGAGATTCTAGATACATATGATCAACCAACAAGAACAAAGGAAAAAAAACAATCTTGCATTACTAAAGAAAAGCATTCTTCCTATTCTCAAAAAGAATGGAGTTGTAAAAGCAGGTATTTTCGGATCTTTCGCACGAGGAGAAGAAAAAAAGACCAGCGATCTTGATATACTTATAGAACTAAAAAGGGGAAAATCTCTTCTAGATCATGCAAAGCTAGAACAAGAACTAGAAAAGAATACAAAAAGAAAAGTGCAAACAATAACCTATAAATCAATCCATCCTTTGCTCAAAGAAAGAATACTCAAAGAGGAGATTAGAATCTATGAAAAAAGATGACAACACTTTTATAGAACATATTTGGGAAAGCATCAACAAAATTGAAGAATATACAAAAGGGCTTAAAAAAGAAGAGTTTCTGAAGAAAACAGCCATACAAGATGCCTGCATGAGAAGACTAGAAATCATTGGAGAAGCAACCAAAAACCTCTCGGAAGGATGGCGAGAAGAACACAAAGAAGTTCCCTGGTCAGCAATTGCAAAAACAAGAGATATTCTTATACACAGTTACTTTGGTGTAGATCTTGAAGAAACATGGAACATTCTAAAAAAAGATTTACCAGCACTTAAAAAACAAATCCAAAATATTCTAAAGAAACAACCATAAAAGACATGCTTGACTACTGGAGAAAAGTTTTGTAAACAAATAATCTTTGTAAAGGGAAATGCTAAAGAAATGATCTTAACAGATATGTACAAGCAAAGTCTCTAAAAAAGAAAGCTAGAGTGAATTTTGTATTCGAATCTATGAAGAAGAAAGAAAAGAAGAACTAATCTCTATAACTTCGCAAATAGTCTAAGCCGTTTTCTTCATCTGCAGGAGCTTTATACTTGCTTGTTTCAGCAACAGGACTATATCCTTTGCTAAAGAATCTCCAGAATCGTGTCCAGAGATTTTCTTCTTGTTCTGGTGCTGAAGTCAGGACTTGTAGAATACGTGTACAATCCTCAGGATTAGAACTCTTTATACACTCACCATCATCAGAACAAGTTTGACATTGGGGAGTAGTCTCAGAATTGAATGGACAATCAGCATCCTTTGTACACATAATAAAAGCCTTTGACCCTAAATTTATTTTCTTTCCTCCAAAGTTAGAACCCATTCCACCACCAGAAGTCTTACAAGCACTATCCTCATCACAATCACTATCTAAACAATCTACTTTCCCATCACCATCATTATCAGCACTATCATCACAAGTTACTTCTATACCAT
>CAYJSK010000022.1:0-10394 GCA_964372745.1 Candidatus Woesearchaeota archaeon | reverse complement strand
GTGTAAAGATAGAACTGGAGAAATTATAGATACATTAGCTAAGAAAGATTCTCGAATTAAACCAATCTTAGTTCCAATAAACCAGGGATATGGTTGGGGAGTAATTAATGGACTCAATGCAGCAACTAGCCCTATCATAGGTTTTGTGGATGGGGACGGACAAGTCCCTCCTGAAGATATTATTCGAGTTCTCAAAGGTTTTGAAAATCCTCATACCGTTTTTAGCAAAGGAATTCGTTATAATCGAGGAGATGGCTGGAAAAGAATCATTGCATCATTTGGGTACAATGGCCTATTCAAAATACTTTTTCTTTCTACTGCAAGAGACATTAATGGTAAACCTAAGTTTATGAAAAGGGACTTATATCAAACATTACATTTAGAATCAAAAGACTGGTTTGTCGACCCAGAAATCATGATAAAAGTACTTCATAAAGGTTATAAACCTCAGGAAATCGATGTTCACTTTGACGAGAGAAAAAAAGGGAGATCTAATGTTTCTCTAAAAACAGTAAAAGAATTTGCTAAAAATCTTGTCAAATGGAGAGTCGCCTTATGGACAAAGAAAAAGTAGTCATTCTCTGTGGTGGAATGGGAACACGTTTAAAAGAAGAAACAGAATTCAAACCAAAACCTTTAGTCAAAGTTGGGCAATTTCCTATTCTTTGGCATATCATGAAAATTTATTCCCATTATGGTTATAATGATTTTGTACTCTGTTTAGGATATAAAGGAGATATGATCAAGGATTATTTTCTTAATTTTGAAGATATCACAAGAGACCTCACTTTAAATCCAAGAACCGGAAAAAAAATTCACCATGGTCGAAATGAAATGCCAGACTGGAACCTTACTTTTGTAGATACAGGGTTACAAAGCAACACGGGAACACGGGTAAAAAAAGTACAAAAATATATTGATGGAGAAGATTTTATGGTAACTTATGGTGATGGAGTTGCAAATATTGATATAAACAAACTAATTCAATTCCACAAAAACCATAATAAGATTGCAACTGTCACTTCTATTCTCCCTCCGCCACGTTGGAGCTTCTTAAAAATGGATCCTGAAAATAAAGTCTTTGGCTTTTCAAAAACAGAAAAACTTCCAAATGCATGGATTGATGGTGGATTTTTTGTCTTCAAGAAAAATATCTTTGATTATATCCCTGAAGAACAAAACTTCATGTTAGAAAAAGAACCAATGCATAAACTCGCAGAAGAAGGAAATCTTATGTCTTATCAGCATCACGACTTCTGGCAATGTATGGATACCTATAGAGACATGGAATTTCTGAATCAAATGTGGGAGGAGGGAAACGCACCTTGGAAAATTTGGCAGTAAAAAATAACTTCTGGCAACACCATAATGTCTTTGTAACAGGTGGTCCTGGTCTTCTAGGTTCTGCACTTGTAAAACAGCTTATTGCAAACAAGGCACATGTTGTTGCTCTTGTACGTGATCAAGTTCATCAATCACCATTTTTTCAAGAAGGTCATGATAAACATGTAACTATAGTCAAAGGAGGAATTGAAGATTATTATACTGTTGAAAGAGCCTTAAATGAATATGAAATAGAAACAGTATTTCATTTAGGTGCACAAACCATTGTGGGAACAGCATTGCGTTCTCCACTTTCTACCTTTGAAAGTAACATTAAAGGAACATGGAATGTCTTAGAAGCGTGTAGAAACAGTAAAATGGTCTCACGTGTAATTGTTGCTTCTAGTGATAAAGCATATGGAACACAACCTGTTCTTCCTTACACAGAAGATGCACCCTTGCAAGGAAGAGATAACCCCTATGATGTTTCTAAATCCTGTACAGATCTTATAAGCCACATGTATTACAAAGCCTATGGGCTACCTGTGGCTATTACTCGCAGTGGTAATTTTTATGGACCAGGTGATCTCAATTGGAATCGCATTGTGCCACAAACCATTCGGCATTTACATAAAAATGAACAGCCTATAATCAGAAGTGATGGGACTTACATTAGAGATTATATTTTTGTAGAAGATGGTGCAGATGCAAATATTACTTTAGCAGAAAACCTTCATAGAGATGAAATCAAAGGGCAAGCATTTAACTTTAGCACTTCAAATAAAATAAATGTCTTAGAGATGGTAAAAAAAATTACCAAACTCTTTCCTAGCAATCTAGAACCAGTTATTCTTAATGAAGCAAAAGGGGAAATTAAACATCAATACCTTTCCAGCGAAAAAGCAAAAAACATGCTCAACTGGGAAGCAAAACATACCATAGATGAAGGATTAGTCAAAACGATTGCTTGGTATAAAGAGTTTTTTGCAAAACATGGCTAAAAAAATAATTATAACGGGTGGAGCAGGTTTTATTGGTAGTCATCTAGCTAAAGAACTTCTCAAAAAGAACTATGAAGTATATAGTTTCGATATTAAAGAAGGAAATATACCCAGAACTAAATACTATACTATAGATCTAAGAAACAAAGAACAACTAAAAAATCTCATTCAAGAAGTACATCCAGAAGCAATAGTACATCTAGGTGGGCTTATAAAAGGAAGTTATGAAGAACTCTATTCTATCAATGTGTTAGGAACAAAAAACATTTTAGACTCATATACAGGAAGATTTATTTTCATAAGCACAAGCATGGTCTATCAAGGAAACAAATCGCCCTATCACGAAGAAATGCCAACAAATCCTAAAGATGACTATCCGAAAACAAAAAAACTGGCAGAAGAGTTTTGTCTTCAAAGAAAAAACACAGTTATAGTAAGAGCAGGTGTCGTTTATGGCCCAGAACAAAAAAGTTCTATGTTCATCTCTGATCTCAAAGAAAAAATAGATCGAAGAGAAATCTTTAAAATGACAAAAGGCGAACAACGAAGAGATTTCATTCATGTAAAAGATCTCTGTAATGCTTTTTGTATACTTCTTGAAAATGATGCAACAGGAATATTTAACATTTCTTCAGGAGAACAAAGGACCATGCAAGAAGTCATTACACTCGCAAAAGAAATTGTAGGAGATTTCCCTGTGGAACAAACAATCCCCTATAGAGAAAATGAACTTTGGGATCATCTTTTAAGCAGAGAAAAAGCAAAAAGAATACTCCACTGGGAACCGAGGATATCTCTTGAACAAGGATTAAAAGAAACGCTTTTAAGCCCATAAATATATCAAAAAGGGAGATGAAATCAAAGATACGAATTTTTTTAGAGATTTTTTTCTGTATACTTATTCTAGGTTTTCTTATCAGCAAAATACACATTAGAGAGACTATAGGAATTATCAGCACAATCGATTTTTTCTGGATCAGCATTGCAATCTTAGTATACATCATTAGCCTTATTATCACCGCATACAGTTTAAAAGTACTCTTTGATTCTATTAAACATACCCCACTTATGGAATGGATGCATTTCTACCTTATGAGTTTTTCTATGGGTCTAGTTCTTCCAGGCCGTGCTGGTGATCTTTCTATCATTTACTTTGCAAAAAAAAAAGGATTTGACATTGGTGCGAGCACAGCCCTAACTATCACAGACAAACTCATTACTTTGATTATTTTTGGAACCATTGCTGCATTAGGAATATTTACCATTCTTAACTCCACAGAACTCTACTGGGGATTACTCTTTGCTGGAATCTGTATCCTAGGAGGCCTCTTCCTTTTTACATCCTTAGGAAGAAAATGGTCCAGAAAAATCATGGGCAAATATGCAGATGGCTTCCAAGGCTTCTCTAAAACATTTAAAAATCTTCTTTTACACCATAAAGATAAAATTTTCATAAATATTATTATTACTTTTCTACGCCCATTAGGAAATGCTCTTCTCATTATTCTTATTTTCAAAGCAATGGGATTGGAAGTATCTTTATTTTACACTATTCTCATTAACGCTGTAACACTTATTGTTAGCCTCATCCCTCTCACCCCTAATGGTTTAGGCATTCGTGAAGGAGTCGGGACATTCTTATTTAGTAGAATAGGAATTCCTTTAGAAGCCTCAGTAGCAATGTATGTGATCATTCTTCTTATGAATTACACCACAGGAATCATTGGAACAAGTTATTATCTGATCAAGAAAAAAGACTAGTAATTTTCCCCTCTACGCAACAATCGCACTTCCATCAAAAAAACAAAACCTCTCCAATAACGAAGAATATCTTCTGTAGAATTAATACTTCGTATTTTCAACCACCAATATTTAGGACGAATATAGAACCGTTTATATGCATCATCTCGTAGTTTCAACAATTGTTGTTCACTTTCATAATCCTTAGGGAGAAAAACAACACTTGCAGTAGTATATTTCTCAAAATCTTCTTCTCCAGAAAACTTCCCATATTTTCCACTCTTACAAGCCTCATACATTTCTGTTCCAGTAAAAGGAGTTGTCAAATTAAACTGCCCATAATCTAAATCTAAATCTAAAGCAAAATCAACAGTTTTTTTCCCCATCTCTGGAGTCTCTAAAGGTAATCCTAAGATAAAACTTCCACGCACTTCAATACCAGCATCATGCGCCCATTTTACAGCATTTTTCATCATTTCTAAAGTTTGTCCTTTCTTCATAAAATTCAACAACTCTTGATTTCCAGATTCTAATCCAAAGAAAATATTCCAACACCCAGCTTTTCTCATCTTCTGCATTCTCTCTGGTTTCACAAAATTCACTTTTCCATAACAGCTCCAAACAACATCAACTTTTTGAGCAATAAGCGCATCACAAAACTCTTCAACCCACTCTGCACCCATAAGAAATTCATCATCCCAAAAGACAATTTCTCGTATCCCATAATCTTTCTGCAAATATTTAATTTCTTCAATTGCTCTTTGTACACTTATTCTTCTATAGCCCTTTTCTCGTACATAAGGTGTAGATTCAAAACAAAAAGTACACAAAGAATAGGTACAACCTCTTCCTGTGATCATATTTGTTGCCGGCATTCGCTTATATTGATTAGGAGTAGGAACATATTTTTTCAAATCGAAGAATTTCCTATTCGGTATGGGAAACTGATCTAAATCCGTTATTAAAGGCCTATACCCAGTAGAAATAACTTCTCCTTTTTCTCTAAAATAAATTCCCGTCACAATATGTAAATCACTTTTTGCTTCTAATGCTGCTACAAGCTCTTTAATCGTAAACTCTGCTTCACCATAAACAAGATAATCAATATCCTTATTTTCATCTAAAGTCTGCTTAGGATACATACTCGCATGCACTCCACCACACATAGTAATCATTTCTGGATACTTCTTTTTCACAGAAGAAAAAATACTATTTACAATTTTCATGGTTGCATCCAACATAGAAAGACAAACTAGATGGGGCTGAAACTTTCCAATATAAACGAGTAACTCCTCTTCCGTAAACTGATCAACTTGAAGATCTAATATTTTAACCTCATGACCATCTTCATCAAGCAATGTACCTAAAAGAGCCACACCTATAGGTGGCATAAAACCCTTTTTTTGTTTAATTTTCTCTCCTTCTTTTCGAAAACCAAAAGGAGGGATGATAAAGAGTACTCGCATAATACCAAATCTAAGAAGAACGCTATTTAAAGCTTATGTAAGTGAATCATAATATTTAAAAAAGCCTCAAAAAAAGAAAATCTATGAAAAAAAGAATTCTTCTTATTGTCGATGAATTTTTTCCCATTGCCTCTGCACAAGCAATCAGAATACATTCATTTCTAAAAGAGCTAAAAAAAGACTATGAAGTAGAAGTTCTTTGTGGAGAAGAAAAAAGAAATGATGAGGATCGTTTACCGGAAGTAAAATATTTCACCATCGCAAGGCCACAAGAAAAAGAACCAGTAAAATTTCTCAAATATTTCATAAATTTTAACAAAAGAATCCTTTCAATAACGAAAAAAAGAAAATATGACTTAATCATTATTACCATCCCCAGATATGAATTCCTCTATTCTATCAATAGACTGAAAACACCTTATGTACTTGACATTCGCGACCTCCTCACTACAAAAAATTACGAGCTCATTATTCAAAGATTTCTTCCAAAGGTATTTGCAAAGATCATAGCTAAAGAATTTGAAGAAATAAAGAAAAAAAGCATTAAAAAAGCAATAAAAAAAAGCAAAGTTACCACAGTCGCGTATCCAGGACTTTATGAATACTATACAAAATCCCTTCCTAAAGAAAAAGAAAAGATAGTCTTTATTCCGAATGGTGTAGACCTAGAATTCTTCCCCAAAGAAAAAAAAGACAACCAGGGAGAAAAACTACGCATCCTCTACATAGGAAACTTTCATGAAAAAGATCTTCTCAAAGAGATCATTCAAGAACTAAGTCACTTTAAACACAAAGATAAAATTGAGCTTATCCTTGTTGGTACAGGAAGAGAAAAAGAAGAGCTAGAGAAATTGATCAAAGAAAAGGATCTAGAAAAGATAACAAGCTTCCATGGAAAAGTCCATCATACAGAGATCTCAAAAATAGGAAAAAACGCAGATATAGGTATTATACTAAGAGATACATCCTTACCAACACTACTCCCAGTATCACTTGTAGAATATATGGCAATGTCTATACCTGTAATAGTTAATGACTACTCAGAATTAGGAGACTTCGTAAAACAAACCAATGCTGGCTTCATAATAAATAACACTTCCGAACTAAACCAGCTCCTGGAAAGGATTCTAGATAAAAAGGGATTATCAACAATAGGGAAGAGAAATAGAAAATGGATTGAAACATATGGGAATAGGAATAAAATCGCAAAAGAATTCAAAGAGAAGATAATTTCCAAATATATTTAAAGGGCGTAACAAAAAAATAAATTATGTGTGGTATATGTGGTTTCTACGGATTTGAAGATAAAGAACTCATCAAAAGAATGAATGCAAAGTTAATACATAGAGGACCAGACCAGGATGGTTTCTACTTTGATAAGAATATCTCCCTTGCAATGCGTAGACTAAGTATCATTGATCTCAGTGAGAAAGGGAGACAACCACACCATAATGAAGATGAAACAGTCTGGGTAGTTTTTAATGGAGAAATTTATAATTTTCAAGAGATAAAAGAAACTTTAGAAAAAAGAAAACACAGATTTTACTCAGGTACAGATACAGAAGTGATTGTCCACGCCTATGAAGAATGGGGTTTTGACTGCCTAAAACACTTCAATGGAATGTTTGCCTTTGCTTTATGGGATAGCAAAAAGAAACTTCTTTTCATTGCTAGAGATCGACTAGGAGTAAAACCACTACACTACTATTGGGACAAAGAAAAATTTCTCTTCGCATCAGAAATAAAAGCAATTCTAGAAGACAGCTCTATTAAGAGAGAACTAAACACGGAGGCACTTTCTGAATTTATATCCTTTGAATATGTTCCTGCTCCACATACAATGTTCCAGAAGATCTACAAACTCAAACCAGGACATTATCTCACACTGAAAGAAAAAAACCTTACCATCACCCAATACTGGGATCCTGATGGGAAAGAGAACACGAAATATACTGAACAAGACTGGATAGACTCCACTAAAGAACTTCTAAAGGATTCAGTAGAAAAGCGTATGATATCAGATGTTCCACTGGGAGCATTCCTTTCTGGAGGCATCGACTCAAGTACCGTTGTCGCAATGATGAGTAAGGTCTCTCAAACACCAATAAAAACATTTTCTATTGGTTTTACAGAAGCATCCTATGATGAATCCAAAGATGCAAGGACAATTGCAGAAAGATTCCATACAGACCATCATGAAAAGATTGTTGATGCAAAAGAAATCCTAAAAATATTTCCAAAAGTCATAGAAAATTTAGATGAGCCCTTTGGTGATTTATCTATTTTCCCAACATATCTTGTCTCTGAATTTGCACGAACAAAAGTCACTGTTTCTTTATCAGGGGATGGAGGAGATGAACTCTTTGGAGGCTATGACTGGTATCTCGCAGAGTCTCTAGCAAAGTCCTATAAAAAAGTCCCATTACAAAATATGATTCATCCACTCATACATAAAATCCCGCAGTCAAAACAATCAAAAGGAACTATCAACTATGCAAAAAGATTCATTGAAGGAATAGAAAAAGAAGAATCACTAAGACATCTCCGATGGATGAGCAATATCAAACCAGAAGCAATTTCTACACTCTTAAACAAAAAAATACAACCATTTAAAACACTCAAAGAATACCAAATAGAATCTAATTCATTAAATGATAATATGTATATGGACATCAAAACATATCTCCCTGATGATATCCTGACAAAAGTTGATCGTGCATCTATGATGGTATCTTTAGAAGCAAGAGAACCACTATTAGACTATCGTCTAGTTGAACATGCAATGAGCATGCCAGCACAATATAAAATCAAAGGGCTCACAAGGAAATATATCCTCAAAAAGACTATGAAAGACATACTACCTAAAGAAATTCTCTATAAAAATAAACAAGGCTTTACTATACCAATGAAACACTGGATGAGGAATGAACTAAAAGACATGCTCCAAGAAAAACTAAGCAAAGAAAACCTTAGAGAATCAAATATATTTAATCCTGAATATGTAAACCAAGTTATCCAAGAACATATGAGTAAACAAAAAGATAATCAGAGACATCTATGGAGCATACTCAGTGTTGTTCTTTGGCATGAAAAATATATTAAGAACCTATTTTCGCATTGACACCATATTTTCTAAATAGCACAGGTTTAACATATCTATTTACAAAAGAATTAGTTTTTAATATCTCACCTACAGAATATAAAAAGTCTGATTTACTCGCAAGAACATATGCAGAAGCAAATGGCTCTTTTACCCGAGTACGAATAAGTCTCTCTCGAAACATAAGAATTCCCTTTCGTAAAACCTCTTTTCTTTGTGCAACAGTAAAATCATCAGTTTCAAAAAAAGGAAAATCGGACTTACCTGGCCAAGACATATTTAAGTACTCCTCAACATCTAAAGTAAACCGTGCATTTTTAGAAACCCATTCATAGAGTTCAGTTCCAGGGTAAACAACAACATTATTCATATTCAAACGATCGGCTTTTACTTTTTTAATAACATCAAGAGTCATCAAAGCATCTTCATATGTTTCTCCAGGATGACCAATAATAAAATTACAAGTTGTTTCTATACCTGCTTCTTTTGTCATTTCAACAGCTTTCAAAGCTTGTTCCACAGTCACAGCCTTTTTAATATTTTTCAACACTTTTGGACTTCCAGACTCTAAGGCATAGGTAATCGCAGAGAACCCAGCCTTCTTCATCTTTGCAAGCATTTCAGGATAGACATCAGTCACTCGTATCCCATTAAATAACCTCAACTCAATTTTCAATCCTCTATCAACAATCATATCACAAATATCTTCTACTCTTTTTCTATCAAAGGAGAATTCATCATCATTAAGATCAAACTTTGTCTGTCCCTTTTTATTCCAATATTCTAATTCATCAACGACACTTTTCGCACTTCTCATTCTAAATTTATATCCCATAGTAAGATTTATCGAACAGAAAACACAACGAAAAGGACAACCTCTACTTGTAACTACTGGGACAACTCCTCGTTGCCAAGCATAATAATTTTTCAAATCAAAAAGATCATAAGCTGGGTAAGGCATTGCATCAAGATCTTCAATCATAGACATATCCTGTGTTTCAATTAAGACACCTTTTTCATCACGAAACATCATACCTTTAATAGCAGAATAATTCTTCTCTTTCTTCACAAGCATATCTAAAAGTTCAATAAAAGTTTGCTCACCTTCTCTCTTAACAGCAAAATCTAATCCTTTACAATCACGAAAGACCTTTTCTTTAAAAGATGCAACATGCGTTCCTCCAGCAACAGTATGGATCTGAGGATACAACTCTTTCACTTTATCAATCATTGCATAACACATTTTAATTCGTGTCGCAATCAAAGTAAACCCGACAAGATCAGGCTTAAAAGAACCAATTTCCTTGATAAGATCATCAAAAGTATGGCCTAAACGCATATCAAAGACTTTCACTTGTGCATTATTCTGTAAGAGAACAGCCCCTAACTGTGCAATCCCATAATGTGGAGAATCTGGCTTACTATATCGTGTTGCCTTCTCCGGCATAAGATTTGTCGCAAGATTTAAGTTGGGAAAAACAAAGATAACCTTAAATCCTTGAAGATCTACTTTTTCCATAAAAAAGCACTAGAAAAAGAGCCTTAAATAACTTTCTAAGCTTAACTCTAGACATACATAAGCTTTAAAAAAGATTTTTTGAGATTTTTAGAAGTGAAAAAAGTGCTTTTAATCTTATTTTTAAGTCTATTAACAATAAAGCTTATTCTCATTCATTTAGTTCCAGTACCCCTAGGTTATTCAGATAGTTTTGCATATTTTGAACAAGCAAAAACATTCTTTGAAACGGGAAGCTTTACACAAAT
>CAYJSK010000021.1:0-11386 GCA_964372745.1 Candidatus Woesearchaeota archaeon | reverse complement strand
CCTTCTTCTACATGTAGATCAAGTACTTCTTTCACGATAAAATCTTCAGCTAATTCTTTTATTTTCATATCTCAACCGTATACACAAAATAATCATCCCAAGGGTTTTCCAGTTGCATCATTTTTTCTCTACTCAAATGCTCAAAATGTTTTCTGAATGGCCGCATAGAATTTCCATGTGCAGAAATAGCAACATTGCCTTTATGTTTGTTCATAAAAACAAGAAGATCTTTAATAAAGGATTCTACTCTTTTTTCTACATCCTTCACACTTTCCCCTCTTGGTGGTCGCACATCATAAGATCGATGCCAAATATCATACTGTCTTTGTCCATATTCTTTAATAACTGTTTTATGAAATCTTCCTTTTAAATCCCCATAATCTCTTTCAATCATTCTATCATCAGTTATAATTTTTTGACACTCTGGATGAGATTTCAATACATAGTTTAAAGTCTCTTTAGATCTGGAAAGACGAGTTTGGAATGCATAATCTATTTGTACTTTTTTTAATTTTTCAGAAACCTTTTGTGCATCCATTTTCCCTTGTTTTGAAAGGTGAGAGTCAATATCTCCAGTAAACCTTCCTGACTTATTATAATTAGTTTGTCCATGCCTAAAAAGGTAGATTTTGTACTTCATTCTTAAATCACAGAATCTTTATCCTTTTAAATTTTTTGTATGTCCACCAAAAAGGAATATTTATAAACAAGGTAGACATATATCCCTTATGACATATACGGAAATACAAAAAAAGAGAAATAAAAGCTATTATTATAGGGTGAGATCTATAAAAATCAAAGGGAAAGTGACAAAAAAAAGAATTTATTTGGGGGAGAATTTAGAGAAGAATAGGCTTAGACAATCAGAACATGATGCAGATGAAATTTTAAATAACTCTTTAGAAAAACTTTTAGATCACAAGCAAAGAAAAGAGTTACAAGAGGTCAAAAATAAATTTAAAGAGACTCCTTCTCAAAGCTTTGAAAATAGATACGAAGTTTTTCTTGCGAAGTTTACCTATGATTCAAATGCTATAGAAGGAAATACTATTGATCTAAAAGAAACAGCTTATATTTTATTTGAAAATAGAACCCCGAAAGGGAAATCGTTAAGAGAGATTAATGAAGTTTTAAACCATAAAGAAGCATTTGATTTCATTCTGGGTTATAAGAAAGATATAACGAAGGATTTTATTTGTGAAATTCAAAAAAAAGTTGTAAAGAATACTCTAAAAATAGATTTACAAGATCAGATAGGAAGATATAGAACAATTCAAGTCTATATCAGAGGAGTAGATTTTATCCCTACAGAAACAAAAGAAGTACCAATAGAAATGAGAGCGCTTTTAAGGTGGTATAATACAAATAAAGAAAAACTTCATCCTTTAATCCTTGCTGCACATTTTCATATTGCTTTTGAAGCTATACATCCCTTCATTGATGGAAATGGAAGAACAGGGAGGTTATTACTCAATTTTATATTACATAAAAAGAACTTCCCAATGATAAGCATACCAAATAAAAGAAAGCTTGACTACTATACATATTTAGAGTTAGCTCAACAAAAGAATGATGCAAAGCCATTTGTAGACTTCTTATATTACCTTCTTATTTCTGAGCAGAAATATATTTAAGTAAGCAGATTTGCATAGAAATTGATTTAAACCAAGTTCTTCTTTCAAGAATTATGCCCGAAGTAATTATTACCTATGAAAATCTTTATGAAATCCTTCGTAGGGAAAAATATCGTACAGAACTACAAAAAATCGATGAAACCTTTTATCAAGATGTAGTCAAATATCTCCAAGAAAAAACAGCTATTCTCCAGTCTCAATCTAAAAAAGAGAGTATTTTTGCTTCCACAGAAGTAGAGAAGACACAAACACAGTTAAAAAATGTGTTAAAGATTTTGAGAGAACTCTACGAAAAAAGAGAGAATAAAATTCTCCAATTTGCTTTATTTTGTTCAAGAAGTAAGAATGCTCAAGATACTTCTACTATGCTCCCAGAAGAGTTTGCTTTATACACTCACTTAAAGGATACTTTAGATAATTATAGAGGAGGAATCCTCAATAACCTCTTACAAACAAAACTCCCTACAGTAGGAAGAATTGACCCGAAAGATTTAAAAGGAGAAGAGAAAACTGATAGCTTAGCAATCCATGTCTTAAAAGACATCCCAGAGTTTGTTGGACCAGATTTAAGTGTCTATGGTCCTTACAAAATAGGTGAAAAACAAGAACTCCCAAGGATGATTGCTGAGATGCTCGTGAATACAGAGCAAGCACAAAATGAAACTTCCTAAAAAAATCAGGCATTATTGCCCAAAGTGTAAAAAGCATACTGATATGGCAGTTTCTGAAGCAAAGAAGAGAACAAGAAGTACTGCGCATCCTATGTCTCGAGGTTCCAATAGTAGACTGCGTGGCCGTGGCCTTCGTCGAGGATATGGGAATTATAACAAATACTCAAAGCCTGCTATCTCCAAATTTAAGAGAACAGGGGCAAAGATTTCAAAAAAGGTGGACCTCCGCTTCAAGTGCAGTGTCTGTAATAAGATTCTAGTACAAAGTAAAGGCTTTAGAACAAAAAAATTGGAGCTCGTATAAAATGATTCAAGAACCTAGAGGAAAATTTGTAAAGATCCGTTGTAAATGTAAGAATGAACAAGTTGTTTTTGGGAAAGCAGCAACAGAGATTCACTGTCTTGTTTGCGGTGAATTGTTAGGAAAACCGAGAGGCGGAAAAACAGATTTTGTTGTTCGACCATTAGAAGTGTTAAAGTAAAGCTTTTTAAACCTCCATTTTATTTTCTCTCTTATGTTTTACAAGAAAAAAGGTCTTCCAGAAGAAAATAGTATTGTTTTATGTACAGTTAAGAAAATTCTCTTCCACTCTATTTTTGTAGAATTAGATGAATATGAACATCAAGAAGGGATGATCCACATTTCAGAGATTGCTCCAGGAAGGATTCGAAATATTCGTGATTATGTTACTGAAGCCAAAAAACTAGTTGTTCAAGTCCTTAGAGTAGACAGGGAAAGAAAACAAGTTGATCTTTCTTTGAGGAGAGTTCCATTATCTTTAAAAAATAAAAAGAATGAAGAGTATAGACAAGAAGTAAAATCTGAAAAACTTCTGGAATATATTGGAAAAGAGCTGAAGGTAGATTTGAAAGGAATCTATCAAAAAATGGGATTTAAACTTATAGATCACTTTGGCCTTCTTGGAATTGCTTTTAATGATATCTCTGTACATGGTATGGAGGCAATCAAAGAATTAAACTTCCCTGAAGAAGAAGCAGAAACTCTTGTGCGTATTGTTCAGGATAAAATAAAGCCTATAGAAGTGCTTGTGCATGAAACCATGGTTCTTCAAAGTTATTCTGAAAAAGGTATAGAAGATATTAAGGCTGCATTGCAAGAAGGAGAGAAATATGCTCAAAAGAATGAAATAAAAGTAAACATTGTGTATATTTCTGCACCTAAATATAGAATAGAAGTTTCTTCAAATGATTATAAAAATGGAGAAGATGAGCTTGCTGATGTCAATAAGGTGATTGTAGAAGAGATGAAAAAAAGAAAAGGCATCGTTGAGCTGCAAAAGAAAAAATGAGTCTTTCCATTCTCTATTGTTCTTCCTGTAAAAAATATACCCTCAAAGAGATTTGTAGCTGTGGACAAAAAACGCAAACAACAAAACCTGCAAAGTTTTCTCTAGATGATAAATGGGGTAGCTACAGACGTCAATATAAGAAAGAGCATCCTAAAAGTTTATAAATCACTCATCGTTATTTACTCATAATGAAGTTTGAAGTTGAATATCACACAAAACCAGTCCTCAAAAATCCTATTCTTATTGAAGGTCTTCCAGGAATTGGTAATGTAGGAAAGATTGCCATGGATTTTCTGGTAGAAAATGTCAAAGCAAAAAAAATAATCAGTATTTATTCTCATTATTTCCCTCATTCTGTTTTTATTAATGAAAAAAATCTTATTGATATTCCTATTTTAAGTATTTATCAGGCAACTATCAATAAACAAGATTTCCTTTTTCTTGCAGGGGATGTACAGCCTATTGATGAACCTTCTTGTTATGAGTTTTGTGAGTTAATTGTAAATATCTTACAAGAATATAAGGGCCAAGAATTAATTACCCTGGGTGGCATTGGCTTACAAAAAATTCCAAAGAAGCCTAAAGTCTTTATCACAGGAACAAACAAAGCTTATGTCAAAACATTCCCTCATGCAATTGATAAAATCTATGGTGTGGTTGGTCCCATCATTGGAGTGACTGGTGTTCTTTTAGGTGTTGCACAGAGAAGAAAAGTTTCTGCAGTAGCGCTCCTTGCACAGACCTTTGCTCATCCTGCATATTTGGGAATTAAAGGTGCGAAAGAAACTCTGTATGTTCTCAATGCAAAGTTTGAGATGAAACTAGACTTAGGAAAACTTTCTGAAGAAATTGATGAGATAGAAAAAGAAATTCTCTCAAGAAGTAAGGCTGGTGGTGCTGAACTTGCTGGCCAAAAGGCTCCTTCTGAACCGAACTATTTTGGGTAAAACTTAAATACTAAGGAAATATTTTCAAATTATGCCTATTTTTAATTTAGAAATAAAAAAATTGTTTGATGAAAGAACACTTTTAAAGAGACAAGAAAAAGATCTTAAGGAAAGGATTCTTACTTCTGTAGAGCAAGAAATTATCCCTAGATTAGTTAGGGAAATAATCAGAAAAGATTTAGGCAGCATTCCTTTTAAGAATGCTTTTTTATCAGAAATGATAGATGGATATTCTTTGGGCTTTGAAATCTCTCCTTCTCAAGAAGATGTCTATAACCTTGTTAATGAAGCACTAAAAGAGGAATATAAAAAAATAGAAGAAGAATATGGACTTAGAGTTTCTGGTTTTTCTCCAGTTATGTATTTTTCTTAAGAAAAAATAATTTTCAAACTTACTTCACATACACTTTCAAATTATCAATCTCAAAATCTGCTGTAGGCTGTAGTGTAATGGTGTTTGCTCCATCATCAACATACGAACTTATTTTCTTTTCATAGCTATCACTTTCTGTATCAAAATTAAAGGAATACTCTTGTACAAGAACTGTTCCAGATTTCTCAGATTCAGCATCACTAAAACTCATCTTCAAATACAAATTTTTCTCACCAGAACTGATTTCTTGGTAAAGATCAGACTCAACATCAAAACTAAAACTAGGATAGTCCCTACTCTTAGACTTCACTGCAACTTCAAGCTCTTCTATATTATAATCACCATCATTAATCTCAAACTTCAAAGTATTGCTTGTCTGGAGATAGTCTTCATCTAAAGCTAATTCCCGTTCATTCAAGTAAGAACAAAATATTTTATCACTAAAGACTTCTCGACTATTCAAGCTAATAGTAAGTATGCCATCTTCATCGGAATTACAAGTAATGAAATAATTCAATGTAGCGGAGCTCACTTCAGAAGCATCTTCTACAGAAAATGTTCGTGCAGCATTCGTATCTGCAACAGTATAATCCTGGAGTAATTGAATATCTTGGAGGAGGTAATAGTTTGGAGAGAAAATATTCCATGCAAGGCTTGTAGAAAGTGTCAATTCATTTCCTTCTTCCTGGAGATTATCTAAAGGGAGTTCTAATGGAAGCTCGTTACTTGTAAGCTCTCCTTCATATATCAATTCATCATTAAGGCTAATAAGAAGGTCTCCTTTTGATTCAGAGATTAAGAATAAAAGTTGTAAAGCTTCTAATGCTTCAAGATTGTCTGCATTAAAAGTAATGGTCTTATAGTTATTCTGAAGAATATTTCGTGAAACAGAAAGAGCAGATGCAAGGGATTTACTATTAGATTCTGTTGTAGAATAAAGGCGTATAGGTTCTAAAGATCGTGTTTGTGTAGAACTTTTACTAGAACTCACTTTACCTGGATTTTCAGAAAGCAAAGTCTGTGATCCATCACTTCCTTCGTTACTCGTACCAGTATTTGTAGTACTTTCTCCAAGGAGTTCATTCCTATCCTCTTGTGGAAGGAGTATTATGTATCCTACCATTGCAACTGCAATAAGGAAGATTAAAACAGAAACTTCTACTGCTGACTGAGCTTTTTTCCCTCTCATATATGTCAACAGATAACTTTATCTATATTTAAACTTTTTCAATTTGTAGAATGAAAATTGTATTTCAAGATTTACAAAAAGGAGAGCTCAAACTAGAGGTTGCAAACCTAGATGATCTTTGGTATATCTCCCAGTGCATTGAAGCTCAAGATCAAGTGCAGGGAAAGACCATGCGAAAGATCAAATTAGGTGAGGGTACAGAAAATAATACTAAAATCATAAAAAAGCCTGTAACTTTGAAGATTTCTGTAGAAAAAGTAGAATTTCAAAAATTTTCCAATAATTTGCGTGTTTCAGGCAAAATAATCGAAGGTCCAGAGGATATTCCCCATGGTTCCTACCACACTATAGAAGTAGAAGAAGGGACGATTATAAAGATCATCAAGAAATCCTGGCCCAAATACCTTTTACAAAAGATTAAGGAAGCTTGTGAAGATAAAGGGACAAAAATTCTCATACTTGCCTTAGAACGAGATGAAGTGAGCTATGCACTATTAACGGCTTCTGGGTATAAAATGCTTGCAGATATTGAAGGTGAAGTTGGAAAGAAAGGATATGCAGATATACAAGATAAAGAATTTTATAGTGAAGTTGCAAAACATCTTGAAGAATATGCCCAAAGGTATGAAGTACAACATATTATTATAGGCAGCCCTGCATTTTGGAAAGAAGAACTTCTCAGTATTATAAAAAAGAAACACTCTTCTCTTGTTCCAAAAGTAAGCTTAGCCACTTGTAACACTACGGGAAAAAATGCGATTGAAGAAATTCTCAAAAGAGATGAAGTTAAAACTGTTCTAAAAAATGATCGTACAACAAGAGAGTCTCTCTTAGTAGAGGAAGTACTCAAAGCCATAGCAAAAAATTCCCTTGCAAGTTATGGTATGAAAGAAGTACAACAAGCTGCAGATGCACATGCAATAAAAGTTTTGCTTCTCAGTGAAGATTTTCTCCAAGAACAAAGGCAAGAAGGAAACTTTTCTGTATTAGATGCAATGATGCGTGAAGTAGAGAGAAGCAATGGAGAAGTGCACATTATTTCTACAGAACATGAAGCTGGAAAAAGGTTACATGGGCTTGGTGGTATAGCAGCAATCCTTCGCTATAATTTAAAATAATACTTTCTTTCCAAATTTTAGGAGTCGTGGTTCAGCAAGGAGGAGATCTAAGACAAATTTTGTAGGATAGTCTCTGCTTTTTGTTTCAAGCACTTTCTTAAGTTTATCTTTAGTGAAAAATTGTACAAGCTCGTTGTACTCCTCCTCAGAAAATCGATCCATCACCTTTCTAATAAGGAGACTTAAGTATAAATCTCTTCCCACTTCTTTTCGGCAATTTTTTTGATAGTGTTTCATATCTCGTGCAAGAACCTGTGCAGCTTTCATCCCGTGCACAATGCCTCCATAAGAAGTAGCTTTGACTTGTGTAGCTGCATCTCCTATGAGATAAACAAAATCTTTTTGCAGAGTTTGTTTTGGATTATAGACCGGGATTGCTCCTGGCTCTTTACTCAATACCTTTGTTCCAGGACATCGTTTGTCAATCAGTTTTTGAAGATACTTATCAGGGTGATCATAAGAAACAATTCCCACACGGGCAACACTTTCATTCTCTGGGACAAGCCATCCAAAAAGTCCAATGCCTAACCAAAACTCAACGAGTTTAGGATCACAATCAATCTCTACAGTCACTTGATTTCCTGTGACAAATTTTCTATCACACCACATATCATTGGATTTTGCTACTCGAGAAAATGGCCCATCTGCTCCAATAAGAATGTCAGTTTCAATAAACTCTTCTCCTATTTTCATCTTCTTCCCTTTATTTTCCTGGAATCTTTTTCCCAAGTGATATTGTGCTCCTGCTTTTTTTGCCATATCTCCTAGGTATGCATCAAACTTAGTCCTATTGACGATAACATCTTCTTTTGCAAATCTTATATGAAGAGAGTTCCCATTAGGAGAATAAATTTTTGCTTGATTAATTTTATTTGTAAGAAAACTTTTTTTGATAGGAATAATCTTTTCAAGCTCAGGTGTAATAATTCCAGTACACTGAATAGGCACTCCAATCTCTTTGTGATCTTCAAAGACATGTACATCTTGATTTTGTTTCGCAAGAAGGTATGCAAGGTAATTCCCCGACGGGCCAGCACCAATAATACTTATCATATGCATTTGATCTTTTGTCAATTTATAAGAGTTATGGACACTTTTTTTCTTACCTTTGAAAAGATTTTAGCTCAAGAAAAAATATTTTTGATGAACAAGAAGAAAAGAGAAAAAAGAAAAGTATATAAACTGACTATACCTATAAAATAATAATAAAACATAATGTTCAAAAAAGAGGTGAATTAAATGGCAGCAAAGAAAGCTAAAAAAAGAAGATAAGTCGTGAACTACGACGGAGATTTTTCTTTTTCTTTATTTTTCAAAAACTTTTTAAATTCTTTTCAACATTCTATTTTTATGCCACCTGAAATAATCTTTTTCATAATCTCTTTTTTTCTCCTTTTACTAGCATCAATTTTTGATCTTCGTACAAGAGAAGTTCCAGATTATCTAAGTTATACTCTCTTAGTATCCATACTTGGTATAAGCCTCTTGTATAGCATCTATACTTCCATATATTTTTTCCTTTACGCTCTTGCAGGAGCAGCAATATTTTTTATCCTGGGCTATATTCTCTATAAAACAAAACAAATGGGCGGAGCCGATGTAAAGATATTTACTGCATTAGGTGCAATGTTTGCAAACCAGATGCTTTGGGATATGCCCCTTCTTGCAATTTTCTCTCTCCTTGTATTAAGCATAGGTTCACTCTATACCTTCTCTTGGGCTTTGGTACTATATTTCAAGAATAGAACTGCAGCAAATAAAAAAGCAAAAGAACTTCTTGCAGAGAAAAAAAAATATCGTCGAGCACTGATTATTCTTGGGCTTTTAGTCCTTCTTTCTTCTTTTCTCCTAGAAGATATGCAACTCAAAATCCTCCTTGTGTGTGCAGCACTTTTGATTATACTTTCTTTTTATCTTTTTATTTTTATTCGCGTCGTAGAATCCTTACACTTTATTAAAAAAATATCTGTAGATCAATTGACTGAAGGAGATTGGCTCTCTAAAGAAGTGCGTGTACATGGAAAACTCATCTGTTCTACAAAAGAACCATGTATTGATAAAAAACAGATTGAGGCATTAAAGAAGGCAAAAATAGAAGAAGTCTTTATCAAAGTGGGTATTCCTTTTGTCCCAGCAATCTTTCTTGCAACACTCGGCACATATATCTTATTTTTTCTCTATGGAATTCTCTGAAATATTTCTCGTATAGTTGGTGTTTCTTTTTTCTCAGTAATTTTTGCTTTTTCTTTAGGAATCTTTGCACGAACAGCAGCAGCAATAGTTTCCATCTCAGCATCATCTATTTTTTCAGCATCCCAGCCGATAACAACCTTATCTTTTGTAAAGCGAGGGATAATATTAATAAGAACATGTGTTGCAGTCTGCCCAGCAGATGGTCCATTTGCAACATAAATATTTGTTCCTTGTGCTCCCATCCCTTCAAAGATTGCTGTGGAAAGTTTATTTGCAGTGGTAAACATATGTGCAACTAGTGGCTCTGGAACAGTACTTAAAACACGATGATGCTCTTTAGGAAAAAGAAGGGTATGCCCTTTATTTGCAGGTCGAATATCCAAAATACCTAAGAGTGTCTCATCTTCATAGACTTTTTTTACAGGAATTTCTCCTTTGGCCATAAGACAGAAAGGGCATTGTTGTTTTCCAGTAATTTGCTCTCTCTCTTCTGGATCAAGGGTTTCAAGAATCTCCTGAAATTTTTTCTGCTGTTCCTCTTGACTGAGTCCTTGAAGTTGGCCTTTTATTTCTTCAATTTTTTCTTGGGTAAGCATACAAACCAAAACTATTAAAGGATTAAAAGCCTTTCGTAAGTCATGGATATAAGTTTCTTTGAAGAATTTCCTACAAAAGAGAATCTTGCAAAAATAAAATATATTTCTTTTCCCACAAAACTCTATCTTGCTGCACCTTCTCTGATAGACTTCGAACAAATACGGCTGTCTTCTCCCAATATTAAAGAAAAAATCTACTGGCCTCTGCTAAAAAAAGAAGAAGGCTATTGGTTTTCTCCATTCTCAAAAAGACTTGCTCTCAACAGAATTTTCCAGGAATTGAAACATAATTCCATCCCTGTGATGATTGATGCAGAGCTTCCTACACACCCTTATCCAAGATTATACCTTACTGAGAGTATCAATTTTTTAAAAAATCGTGCTCTTATCCAGGATTTCATTGCGAAAAGAAAAAACATTTACACTGCAGAATATTTTCCTTCCTCCAGATTTTCAGAAGCTTTTTTTCGTTTCTTAGGCCTCAGTTTTGCAACAAAAAATCATTATCCCATAAAAATGTTTTATAGTTCTATGCATGATTTTGGTGAAGAGCATATACAAGAAGAGATACAAAAAGCAAAAAGGCGTTATGGAAAACGTTTACGCATTGCTCTTGGGACACTCACACACGGCATCAAAAGAAATGAACCAATACTTTCTACACAGATTTTGGAACGAGATCTAACTATTTGTAAGAAATTAGACATAGAAGAAGTAATTTTGTTTAGATTAGGCGGAATGAATAAAGAGTATCAAAGAATAATAGAAAAATTTAACCCAAAGTTCGTCTAAAATCAACAACCTGTGCATTGCTCACACCATCAACTCCAGAGAGAGCTTCTTCAATAGCATCAGTTCCTATTCTTTCATCAATAACAAATTGAACATTGAGTTTTTGCAAGCCAAAAGCAATAGCTACTTTTGTAACACGAATTTCTCCAACCTCTCCACATACTTCAAGAACCACTTCTCGTACTCTTCCTTCTAATGAGTGAAGGTCTACTTCAGCAGAATCAGGCATAATATCTACGCCAACGAGAGCTTTAGCCATCTTAATTTGGTCCTTCAAAGCCACATTTTGGGCATAGGTATCGTGTTCCAAGTTCTCGAGAGTGAAAACTTCTTATAATGTCTGCTTGTGCACACTTTGGGCACGAGAAAATGACAGAGCCTTTGTTGTTTGTCAGCTCTACCTTACTTGCGGAACAATGTATTGCTTTTTCCATGAGATGCAAAAAACTGAAAAGATTAATAAAGCTTTGGATTTCCCTAAAATATACGCTCCTCTCGTATAGCTTGGATAGTACGTGGCCCTGCGAAGGCTACAGCCCGGGTTCAAATCCCGGGGGGAGCAT
>CAYJSK010000020.1:0-11866 GCA_964372745.1 Candidatus Woesearchaeota archaeon | reverse complement strand
ATCTTTTGTCGGGAATGATCTTTTGTTTCATTCAGGGATCTTTCTGGTGCTTTTAGCCATTCTGCAGCTATTACGCGCCCTATTCCTTCTTTTCTTCTATAAGATACTAAGTAAGGTATAGAAAAGCTTATAAATTCAACTACTCTTATTATAGGTATTATCGGATAATTTAACGGCTATGCTTTATAAAATCTACGAAAGGGAACTTGTATTGGAAGTAAGAAAATATCTTTCTTCTCGTGAGGCAATTGTGATTATGGGTTCTAGGCAGGTTGGAAAAAGCTCTCTTTTGAGGTATTTGATGGAACATGATCTTAAGGAAAATGTTTTCTTCTTTGATTTGGAACTTAAAGAGTTTCTGGATCTCTGTAATCTCGGAGCTGAAGCTGTGTATACTTATCTCCTTCAAAAAGGGGCTGATACGCAGAAGAGAGTTTATCTTATTATTGATGAAATCCAATATGTTGATGATCCTACTTCCCTCATTAAAGTCTTCCATGACCACTATTCAAACGTCAAGTTATTGCTTTCTGGTTCTTCTACTTTTGAAATGAAGACAAAATTTAAAGAGAGTCTTACTGGAAGAATGCTTTCTTTTGTTCTTTATCCTTTGAGCTTTGAGGAGTTTCTCACCTTTAAAGAAAAGAAGTATATTCTTCAAACTGAAAATAGCCCTGCAATTAATGCTGAGCTTGTTCCTTTAGCAGAAGAATATATTCGTTTTGGAGGTTTTCCTCAGATTGTATTAGAAGTATCAGAAGAAAAAAAGAAGGTTTATCTCTCTCAAATCATAAATACTTATATCCGGAAAGATATACGCGATATAGGGAATATACGAGATTTATCTTCATTTAATAAACTTTTAGAACTTCTTGCTTCACAGTCTGGACAGCTGTTGAATATATCTGAACTTTCTCGAACTCTTGGTATCAGTCAAGAAACTGCCAAAACCTATTTAGATCTTTTAGAAAGTACCTTTATCCTTAAGAGAATTACTCCTTTTCATAAAAATTTACGTAGTGAGCTTACAAAAATTCCTAAGGTTTTTCTTCTTGATACAGGTCTGCTTCATTTACTTTGGTTGAAAGAGTTCCCTAAGGTGATTTTAGGGAATGTTTTTGAAACTTTTGTTTTTTTAGAATTACTCAAATCTGGTCAGAATGTTCATTTTTGGAGAACGATTCATAAACAAGAAGTTGATTTTATTCTCTCAGGAAAGAAATTATATGCTCTGGAAGTGAAATATACATTTAAAGAGCAGGATATTCGTACTCTTCATTCTTTTGCTTCTCAGTACCCTTGTACTTCTATCATTATTGGTTTACAAGGAGAAAAATCTGGAAAATATATTTGGGAACTTGTAAAGGAATTGGAACTTGAAAAGTAAATTGGTGTCTTGTCTTTCCTTTTTTATTCCTGTTTTGGAAAAAGCATGTAGTGTACGGTTATTATTGCATGGCAACTGTATCCTATATGTTTTAGTCTTCATTTTCTAGTTCCTCATAAACATACCTATGAGACTTTCTGGTCTTAACTTGTTTATAATTGCTTCTTTTGGTGTTATGCCTATTTTTCTATTTAATCCCAGATGTATTCTTGTATTATACCATTCCATGAATTCTTGAATGAATCATATTTTTGTCTTTTTTCTTCATAAGTTCTAAACCATCTCTCTTCTTTTCCATTTGTTTGTGTCTGTTTTGTATAAATATCTTTAGAGGTATAGAGATAAATTTATATACTTGTTTTACTTGTATTCTTTTATGACTCGTGTTCAAGTTACAATAAAAAATGTTGACCTTGATGCTTTTGTGGAACTTAAAGCAGAGGCTGCACGAAAAAAGTTGCATATAGGTAGGGCTCTTTCTCTTGCTATAGAATCTTGGCTTTCTGAATCAAAAAATCCCAAACGTAAACTTTCTGAATGGAAAACCATACGTGGAGCAAAAGACACGAAGCATCTTAGTTTAGAAGTAGACTCTCTTCTCTATGGTGAGTAAGTGACTCTTTTTTTGGATGCGAGTTTTTTTCTTGCGCTTTATAATGAGACAGATGTTCATCATGAAAGGGCTCTGCTTATTGTTCAAAGGATAGAAAATGATGAGTTTGGTGGTATACTTACATCAAATGATGTTTTTGATGAAGTTATCTCTGTTTCCTTGAGAAAATTTGGTAAAGAGAAAGCAAAAGTTTGTGGGAAAAATATCTTGGAAAGTGTTAGCATTATTCATGGAGATATGCATCTTTTTCAAAGAGGATGGAAGATTTTTCATCGCTCAAAGCAAGATTTTAGTTTTACCGATTGTATGATTTTAGCTCTAATGGATCTTGGAGAAATAAAGCATCTTGCAACTTTTGATAGAGCCTTTGAGGGTGAAAATATAATTGTAGTTAAATAGTAAGGAAATAGTTGCGATACCCTTATTAAGAAACATTTAGTTTTCTTTTCTATGCCCAAAGTAGCTGTTGTCAAAACAAAACCAGAAACTGTCTTAGAAGATTATCGTGATTGACAGGTTCTATCTTGATTTTAGAAATGTTTCGAAAAAGTTCTTATGGAGATATTACACTATGGGGCTGAAGACATACAATAGATTATATTCAGGGAAGACAAATTATTTGGATTATCAAGAACAAAGTTGATAGTCATAGATTATCGAAAAGCTTATAAGTTGGAAAGTATTACTTTCTTACTATGGTAGATGTTACAAGAATGTCCACAAAAGGTCAGGTTGTTATTCCTCAGCATATACGAGAAGAACTGGCTTTAGAAGAAGGTTCACAGCTAGTTATGAGTAGAATGGAAGACTTTGTTGTTATGAAAAAAGTGCATATTACTGATCCTAGAAAAGAGTTTGAAGAGCTTACTAAAATAGGAGAAAAACATGCAAAAAAATTAGGAATACGTTCAGAAGAGGATGTTGTAAGGGTCATTCATGAAGGAAGAAAAAAAAGACATTAAGGTGGTTTTAGATACGAATGTTTTTATTTCTGCTCTTTTTTGGAAGGGAAATCCTCATAAGATCGTCTCATTGGCATTGGACAAGAAAATATCTGTTTACACTTCCCCCGATATTCTTGTAGAATTAGAAAAAGTTTTGAAAAGAGATTTTGATGAAGATCGTGAAACTATAGAGAGGCAGATATCATTCATTTTAGAGTATGCGAGGGTTGTAAAACCTTTTGTTGAAGTGGATGTAGTTAAAGATGACCCAGACGATAATAAAATTATAGCTTGTGCATTGGTAGCAAAAGTAGATTTTGTTGTTAGTGGTGATCCTCATCTTTTCAAGATTAAAGAGGTTTTTGGAATAAAAATTCTCAAACCAAAAGAGTTTCTTGATGAAATTTCACGTTAAGAAAGTGTTGAAAAAGCTCTTATTGAAATACCTTCTTTTACTCAGAAATTAGAAAAGGATAGTAAGGAAATAGTTGCGATACCCTTATTAAGAAACATTTAGTTTTCTTTTCTATGCCCAAAGTAGCTGTTGTCAAAACAAAACCAGAAACTGTCTTAGAAGATTATCGAAAGGTTATGGATCTTGCTGACTATAAGAAATTTCTTCCTCAAAGTTATGAAACTATTATCAAACTTAATCTTTCCTGGAGCCTTTATTATCCGGCATGTTCGACACAGCCTTGGCAATTAGATGGTATCTTGAAAACATTTACTGAGGATGGGTACAAAGGTATACATCCTATGGAAAATGAGACTGTAGTGACAGATGTGTGGAAAGGTGCTCGTTTGAATAAGTGGCTGCCCATCATTAAGAAATATGGTTTGAAATATGAACCGCTTACTGAAGTCAAATGGATTCCTTACAAGCCTAAGGCAGAGATGCTTGCACTAGATGAAATCTTTCCTGAAGGGAATTGGATTCCGGAATGTTTTATAGGGAAAAATGTTGTGCATCCTCCGACTATAAAGGTTCACGGACACACAATGATGACAGGAGCAATGAAAAATGCCTTTGGGGGATTGATAACAAAGAAGAGGCATCATTGTCATAAGAAGATTCATGAAGTGCTTGTTGATCTTTTAGCAATACAACAAGAGATACATCCAGGAATATTTGCAGTGATGGATGGAACGGTTGCAGGTGATGGGGCTGGACCACGAACGATGATTCCTAAGGTAAAAAATTATATTCTTGCATCTGGAGATCAAGTTGCCATTGATGCCATTTCTGCGAAGATGATGGGATATGATCCGATGAAAATAAAATTTATCAAACTGGCTCATGATAGAGGCTTAGGCTGTGGGGATGTGGATCAGATAGATATTGTTGGTGAAGATATTTTAAAAGTAAACTTTCACTTCTCTACGAATAAAAGTCCGGTGATCTTTTGGGATCAGATGCTGCGAAAAGGGCCATTATCCTTTGTTGAGCCCATGTTGTTTCATACAGGTTTGTTCAAAGGTGCTATTTTTGGCAGTGCTTTTTATCATGATTATCTTTGGTACAATGTTATAGGAAGAAATCGTATACGAAAATTTAAGAAGACTCCTTGGGGGAAGTTGTGGAAGAAGTATACGTATTAGCGTTGTAGTTCTATTAATTTAAGCCCTTCAATATTTCTGAAGTCTTTTCCATTAAGAGTTATAAGTGGAGTTTCATGTGTTATACAGATAGATGCAATAATAAGATCAAACTCTTGTGTTTGTTTTCCTTTTTTCTTTAACTCTGCAAATTTCTTTCCGTAAATTTTGTAGGTTTCTTCTGTAAAATTAAGAATTTCCAAGTCTTTTGTAATGCCCTCAATAAAATCTGTTGTTTCTTTTTCTTTACTGGAAAGGTATGCACCTTTTGTGAGTTCTAGGATAATTATTGGGTTTATGCACATTTTCTCGGGGTTGTAATCTTCTAATTGTGATCGAATTCTTTGGTTCCCTTTACTGATTTCAATAAGAATATTTGTGTCAATACAATAGCGCATTAGAATTTTAGCTCCCGGAGTTTTGCCTTTTTTCTATCTTCATAAATTCTCTTTTCTATTTTATCTAATTCTTTTTTGTCACCTGGCCATTTTCCAAAAAAGTCTAGTATTGTTTTTTTCTTTTCTGTTTTTTCTAATTCAATGAGTCTAAGGACTACATCAGAGAATGAGTCTTCTTTTCCTTTTTTTTCTTTGAGCTCCTTATAGGCTGTTTCTGAGAGTGAAATGACTTTTACCATATCTGTATGTGTATGCGTATGCATATATCTGTTTTTTGGTTCCATAGTCTTTTTGTATTTTTCTGTTTTATAAATGTTTATGAGAAAAATCCGGAAGATTTCCGGTTAACTGATAGCAGCAGAAGTATAAATGTCGGAGCCTGTTTTAAATTTCCACTTTAAAGTTCCATCAAGAATGTTTATTGCGTAGAGATAGTCATCTTTAGAACCTATGTAGAGAACATTATCTTTGATGGTGGGACTTGCTAGGATACCTGCGCCAGTTGTATATTCCCAGAGTTTTGTTCCTGTGTTCTTTTCTTGTGCATAGATATTTCCATCTTCTGAGCCAAAGTATATATTTTCTCCATCTATACGTGGGGTTCCATGAACTTTATCTCCTGTTTCGAAGGACCAGATTTCTTCTCCTGTGTTTGCATCGATTGCATAGAGTTTTTTATCATAGGAAGCAATGTAAAGTGTTTCTTCTGAAAGGATTGGTGCTGCATAAATGGATTGGCCTGTACTAAATTTCCAGAGAAGTGAACCTGTTGTTGCATCTAGTGTGTAGACATTACTGTCCAAGGAAGTCAGGTACACTTTATTGTTATTTATAATTGGAGAGTTTTGGATGTTACTTTTAGTTGCATACTCCCAGAGTTTTGTTCCTGTTTCTGCATCTACTGCATAGAGCCTGTCATCATTTGAGCCTATATATACTCTGTTGTCTGCATATATTGGAGAAGCACGAATGTCTTCTAATGTTTTGAATGTCCACAAGAGTTCTCCAGAGTTTGCATTGAATGTATAGACTTTATTATCATCAGAACCAATGAAAAGTTTGTCTTCAGCAAGGCTTGGAGTGGGGTTATTTTCATCTGGTGTTTTGTAGTCCCAGAGTACTTCTCCTGTTTGCGCATCAAATGCAAAGACGAGTTCATCTCTGGATGATGCGTATAAAGTCCCTTCAGAAAGTGTTGGGCTATAATACATATCTCCTGTGTTGTGTTTCCAGATAACTTCTCCTGTAAGGATGTTAAATGCATAAAGATAATCATTTGCTGAACCGGAGAAGACTAGATCATTGTAGATTATAGGTGTACTCTTTTGTGTGTCTCCTATTTTATATTTCCAGAGCTCTGTTCCATCATTTGCGTTAATGCCATAGATGTGGTCATCAAGTGAAGCTATGAACACTACTCCTTCTGTTTCTGTGTTTGTTTCTTCTATGACTAATATATTTTCTTTACATAAGCCTTCTTCGCAGATATAGTTTGTTCCCAATTCTGTAGCACAGTTGATTATTTGTATTTCTGCATTTGTTTCTTGGCAGTATATTTCATTGAGGTTTCCGTCACTGTCACAGGTATCTCGAAGTGTTTGTTCGCCTTGTTGTACTGTTCCTGCTGTTGTATAGGAGAGTTCATCTGTATCTGCACAGACTTCTGTTTCTTCTACTACTTTTGTTGTACATGCTGTGAGAATGAGGATTAAGAGAATACTGATTGTGATCACCATCTTTTTCATTTCTTCTTTCTAATGTAAGGGGTTTTATAACTCTTTCGACTGTTAACCTATAGCTTTATATAGACTAAAGAACTTATGATATTGAGATAAAATGACACGAGTTGATTGTATTCATTGGTAGTATCTTAGATTCTTTTAATTATAATTTTATTGAAAAGCTTTTTAAATCATTACTTAGTTCTGATTTTTGTAATGAGGGCGGTCGTATAGTGGTTAGTATTGGAGACTGTGGATCTCTAGACGCGAGTTCGATTCTCGCTCGCCCTCCCATATTTTTTAATGAGGTGAAACTATGGAACTAAGTACAGCAAAAGGAACGCGAGATATTGCTCCCGAAGAGGCTATTCTTCTTCAAGAAATACAAGGTGGGTTGAAAAAGAACTTTGAACTCTTTGGGTTTAACCCCTTACAAACACCTATTTTAGAACAGTTTGAAACACTTTCTTCTAAATATACTGGTGGGGCTGAGATTTTGAAAGAGACTTTTCAGTTGACTGATCAAGGACAGAGAAAATTAGGTTTACGTTATGATCTTACTGTTCCCTTTTCTCGCTTTGTTGCTATGAATCCACAATTAAAAATGCCTTTCAAACGATACCAAATGGGTTCTGTGTTTCGAGATGGACCTGTAGGTTCTAATCGATTGCGAGAGTTTACGCAGTGTGATTGTGATGTTGTGGGAACAAAGAATATTGCTGCGGATGCAGAATGTGTCCAATTGTTCAGACAGTGTTTTACTGATTTAGGGTTAGATGTAGAAGTGCGTGTGAATAACAGAAAAATTCTTGATGCAATGATGAATACTTTGGGTATCTCTGAAGAGAAGAAAAGTGCCGTTATTCTTGCGATTGATAAATTCGATAAAAAATCACGAAAAGAAGTAGAAGAAGAAATTTATGCTTTGAAGGTGAAGAAAGAAAGTGTTGCAAAACTTTTTGAGCTCTTGAGTTTGAAAGGAAATAATATACAAATACTTGATCAGATTGCTGCATTTGTTGGCAAAGAAAATGTTGGTGTTGTTGAAATGCGTACACTTTTAGGTTATTGCCCTCAGGAAAATGTTGTTTTTGTTCCTTCTCTTGCACGAGGACTTGCCTATTATACTGGAAGTATTTTTGAAGTGTATGCTCCGGGAACTTCTGTTACGAGTGCAATAGGTTCTGGTGGGCGATATGATACAATGATTGGGGGTCTTTTAGGAAGTGCACAAGAGTACCCTGCAGTAGGTTGTTCTTTTGGATTAGATAGAATTATGGCTGCTGTTGCAGAGAAACGAAAACAAACTGTGAAAAGTGTTGTGAAAATCTTTGTGATTCCTATTGGCCTCTCTTTAGATAAAGTGTGGCCTGTTGTTTGGGAGTTGCGCGAAAATAAGATTTCCAGTGATGTGTATTTTGCTGGAAAGAGTGTGTCGAAAGGTTTGGATTTTGCAAATGCTTACAAGATTCCTTATGTGGTGATTGTTGGTGAAGATGAGTTGAAGAAGAAAAAAGTGAAGTTGAAGGATATGAATTCTGGGAAAGAAGATTTGCTTTCAGTGAAAGATGTAGTTAAGAAAGTTAGGAAGTAATCCTTTTTTGTGCACTGTAAGATATCTTCGTGTAAAATATTTCACAAACTCTTCTTCTGTTTTTGTAAGAGCTTGGTAGTAGGATTTTCTTTTTTTGAGTCTTGTAGATAATACTATTCTTGTATCCCTTTCTTTCTTTTGATGAGATGCATCCCCACTATTACATTTGTTCTCCTATTCATATTTCCTTTTTTTGCTGGTAAAAAGCTTTAAATAGTAGATGAAAAAATTGCAGATCATGGATACTCGAATTACTGATCTTGTTGATTATCTCCCTGTTGGAGAGAAGAAAACTTTTAAGCAAAGATATGGTATTGCAATGAAGGCTGGAGCGATAACCCTTGCTCTTCTTATTGCTAAACTTATTATTGATTCTTTCGGTTGGTCTTTGATTACCATTAATCCTCTTCTTACTGCTTTTCTTGGAGGGGTTTTTTTTACTATTGGGATTCTTTTTGCAGGTGCAGTCACAGATTATAAGGAAGCTGAGAAAATCCCTGGAGAATTGGCTGTTTCTTTGAAAACTTTAGATAAGGATATTAGGATTATTCCTTTTGATAAGAAGCATGAACATTTTGTTTCAGAGTTTCGACAAGAAGTAAAAAATCTTTTGTATACTATTACAGAAAATTTAAGAAGTAATTCTTGGAAATTGAAAACTGTTGATATACAATTAGAAAAAATAAATAGTCTTCTTGAACAAATCAGTAAATCTGGTGTACAAGCGAATTTTATCATTAAATTGAGAAGTGAACTTACTCTTATAGATCGTTTGAGTCATAGGGTTGATACTATTGAGGAGACGTCGTTTATCCCTGCTGCGTATACTATTGCTGAGTTAGCGATTGGTGTTATTCTGTTATTGCTTCTTTTTGTACAAGTAGACCTTGCTTACGGTGGCTTGGTGATAGTTGCTGCTGTCTCTATGGTTCTTTTGAGTTTATTATTTCTCATTAAAGATATGGACAATCCTTTTGAATATGGGAAGGATAGTTTTGCAGATGTGGATTTGCGAATTCTTTTTCATTTAGAAGAGTATTGGAAGAAAAGTTAAATGTGTGGGAGATGCATCCAGGATGAAGCGTTAGTAAGTTTAGATCTTGTGAAAAAATGTGCTAAGCTGTTGAAATTTATTAAATAAAATCCTCACTGTCAATGAGGAAAAAATCGTATTTTGCTCAATGGTAATGAGAAGATTTAAATAGTAGTTGTTTCTTCTCATACCTATGATCTCAAAAGACAAGCTAAAACAAACACTGCTTGAACAGAAAAATACGATTTTAGATAAAGCGTTAGGCATAGAGAGAACTATATTACAATCTGTAGAAAAAAAATCCAAACTACCCCATGTTGTAGTCTTAACTGGTTTACGGCGCAGTGGAAAATCTACTCTTCTTAGGCAACTGATGAAGAAGCACTATAATGATCAAGATTTTTATTACATAAACTTTGAGGATGAGCGATTGTTCAATTTCAAAGCAGAAGATTTCAATGTACTATACGAAACGCTGGTAGAGTTATTTGGCGAGAGCAAGACATTTTTTATTGATGAAATTCAGAACATAACAAATTTTCAGAGTTTTGTCAGAAGATTTTATGATAGTGGGTTTAAATTTTTCATAACAGGCTCAAGTGCTAAACTATTGAGCAAAGAAATAGGAACAAAGCTTACGGGCAGGCACGTTGATATAATCGTTACCCCATTTTCGTTTGAAGAGTTTTTAAAATCAAAGAATTTCATAATAGATACGCAAACTCTTTTCAAAACAAACACACGTGCAGAACTTAAAAAATATTTTTCTGAATTTTTAATCAACGGTGGAATGCCAGAATACATTCAATTTCATGATCCTGAAATTCTGACAAGAGTGTATGAGGATATTGTCATAAAGGATATTGTTGCCAGATATAAAGTGGATAATGTTAAAGAGCTTAAAGAGTTGTACCAGTATCTGGTTACCACTGTTTCGCAGAGGTATAGTTATAACTCCCTTGGAAAATTCATTAATATTAATAGTGCGAACACCATAAAAAAATATATCGGCTATCTGGAAGAAACGTATTTTATTAGCCAGATAAGTAAGTTTGATTATAGCCTGAAAAAGCAAATCCTAAATCCTAAAAAAGCATATGTCGTTGATAATGGGTTTATTTCAAAAATTTCTATAACATTCACAAAAGATGAAGGGTGGCTGTTAGAAAATTTGGTTTTTACTGCATTAAAAGATTCTGGAGATGTTTTTTATCACTCAGATACATTTGAGTGCGATTTTGTTGTCGTAGAGAACAAGAAAGTCAAAGAAGCAGTCCAGGTTTGCTGGGATATATCTCCAACGAATCGGGAAAGAGAATTGAATGGCTTGCTGGAGGCGATGGAAAAATATAAACTGAAAAGGGGCTTGATTCTTACCAATGATCAAGAAGAAGAGATTGCAGTTGATACAAAAAAAATAATTGTCATGCCAGTATGGAAATGGCTATTGGAGAAACGTTGAAGAGTTAACAAAGTAGCGTATTCTTCTATCTTCTAATGGTTCTACTAATTGTCTACTAAAGTCTACTAAATTAGTAGATCCTGGCTTTTAACTCCTACATTGTTGTGCCTAACTATTTTATGCAATAAACCTTCACAAAGTATATAAATTGTTGTGCCTAAAGAAAGGTATGATGGTATATCTTCGTGTTAAGAAAATTAAAGGGAAAAATTATTACTACGCTGTTGAAGGTAGAAGAGATGAAGATGGAAAAGTAAAACAGAAAGTAATTAAATATCTCGGAACAATTGAAAATATTCTCGAGAAATTCAGATTCTGGAATCAGAAACATTAATAGGGGGAATTTCCGCGCAAAGCCTAAATCTAATAACTCTATTTAAATTATGGATGAAATCAGTATTAGAGCGTCCGGAGAAGAAATAAAAGTTAGAATTAGGAGAGATGTTCTAACTGCTTTTGGAATATTTCTGTTAGAGTCAAATAGATATTGGGATTTGCCTAAAAGTCAAATTCATCCAAGTATGAAAGAACTATATGATGTGTTGTTATCTAATCTTAGTACTGAGGGTTTGAATGATTATGGATTAGAATTCTTAAAGCAAAAAATAAAGAGTGGTCAAGTATTAGAAAGAACATTTGATTCATTTTTAGTGAATCACATAAAGGCTATAGTTTTAAGATAAACTTGGCCTTGTATATTAATGTTCACAGATAGCTTAAACCTATTTAAAAGAGTTACGCTTCCAGACTAGAAGTATGATGCGCGGGACAGGATTTGAACCTGCGTAAGCACTAAGCTACTGGGTCCTAAGCCCAGCCCGTTTGACCGCTCCGGCACCCGCGCATATAGTTTTGCAACTAAAGAGAATGAATTTTAGTTTGTTTAAAAGGGTTTTGTTTTAGAAATACAGTCGGTTTGTTTGTCTATCATAATAGGTCCCTAAATGGACTATCCCTCTAAGAAGATCTTCTGCAGGGTCATCATGGCCATACGTTTTTCCATGGTCTACTCCTTTGAATACAAAACGTGCTCTATCTTTACCAACTCTTTCCACTTCCACTGAATGTCCGAATGCTCGTATTCTGTGTTCTAATAAATCCCTTACTTTTAGTCTTTT
>CAYJSK010000019.1:0-12112 GCA_964372745.1 Candidatus Woesearchaeota archaeon | reverse complement strand
AAGCATCTTGTTCAGACATTCCTCCAGCAACAAGTTCATCATAAAAAGTAGATAATTCTTCTCGCATATCTTCACTTAATTGATCTGCATTTTCTGATTGCCTTCCAAAATCAATATCTTCAATGGGGATAACTTCTATTTCTTCTTGATCTTGTATTTCATTTTCATATATCCCGGGTGGATGGAATGGTTCTCCATAAACACGTACAAATTCTTCATCAAATCTTCTTCCAAGCTCAGCACTTGCTTCTTGTTCTGTCAAACCATCAGCAATGAGATCTTCATATAATGTAGAAACCCCATCTCTCATAGTCTCAGTCAACTCTTTTACTCTTTCCATCTGATCATACTCTTCTTCTATCTGATCAGCCATATCTGGGTACTTTTCCTTCATTGCATCTTTATTTAAAGAAAAATCTTCAAATTCTTTTTCCACTTCATCTTCTCTCTCTTGTTCAACTTCATCGACAAGATTTTGCACATCATTAATATAATTCTCATAATTTGACCAATCAGATGCAATGTCACCAGCTAAAAGAAGGATTTGCTCAGCATCAGCCTGAGATTCTTGTGCATCACCTATAAAGCCATTCTCATATGCAGCAGCAGCTTCCTCTAAAGCTATTTCACCCTCATGGAGTAGATTTTCAATGATTACTTTATCCTCTTCAGAAACATCTCCACTTTCTAAAAGAACTTCAAGCTCCTCCTTTATTTCAACATATGCTTCACCAGCAACAGGCAAGCCTTCAGCTAAATCCTTTTCTTGCTGTCCACCTACACCAGAATCAACTTCAGAATAATGTAAAACTAAATCTGCTTCTACTGAACTAATACCTTCACTATCAGCAATTTGGTCTACAATTTCTTGTCTTACATCTATAACTTGACCTTTCATTTCAAAGGTATGTTCCTGAACACTATCGATACCTGTAGTTGCAGCAGCATCAGAACTCACAGCTCCACTTTCTACTGCATCTATCAATTCACTTTTCAATGCACCAACATATGCATCATGTTGATAGACTATACTTTCATCTTGTAAAAACTCCTCAGAACTTTCACCAGAAGAAACATCTGTTTGGAGAGGAACAACATATTCAGAGTAATATTGTGCAGCAACACCTGCATCAGAATAATAACCTTCATGAATCATTTGACCCATCTCACCTAACTTTTCTACAACTAATTCTTCAGGTGTTTGATATCGATCAAAAAAAGTATCTACAAAATAGAAAGGGGAATCAGGAGTTGTGCCTGCAGCTTCAGAATATACATCGGTCCCAACAAGCTCCACACCATTTTCATCAACAGCATAACCTGTGATAACAAAATTCCATCCTTTATTTATTGCTCCTGCTTGAACAAAAGCAACAGAGAAAACAGAAGACATCAGAATAAGCATAACAAACATAACACTTATTTTTTTTATTAAATTTTGAACACCCATAAAATATCACCACCTATTTTAATAACATATTTCAAGAACAAGGGACTATATATACCTTACGGAGAATCCAAAGCAATACCTTTAAATCAAAGTGCAATAAGCAAAGTCTATGGAATTTCTTTTTCCCCACCAAGAGTATAGAAAGATTCAAGGCGCTTTTATGAATCAAATTTATACCACACTCCAAAATAAAGGACAGCTTCTCGTACACGCACCAACAGGCATTGGAAAGACTGCATCAGCACTCTCTCCTGCATTAACATACATTCTCACTGAAAAGAAAAACAAAACTATTTTTTTCCTTACATCCAGAAACACACAACATTTGATAGCAGTAGAAACGCTCAAACAAATAAAAAAGAAATTTAATCTTGATCTTGTTGCAGTAGACATTATTGGAAAAAAAGGCATGTGCAATCAATCAGGAGTACATCTTCTTCGTTCAAATGAGTTCAATGAATATTGTAAAGACCTGCGAGAAAAAGGACAATGCACATACTTTGATAATCTCAGAATCAAAGGAAAGATATCTCCTGAGGCCCAAAACGTCCTCAAAAAACTCAAGGAAGAATCTCCCATGCATGTGGAAGAAATCAATAGTATTAATTTTAACGCAGAATTGTGTAGTTATGAAATGGCGGGGTTTCTTGGAAAAGAAGCACAAGTCATTATTGGCGATTATAATTATATGCTCAACCCACACATTAGAGACTCATTATTAAAAAGAATAAATAAAACACTAGACGAATGCATTGTTATATTTGATGAAGGACATAATCTCCCTTCTCGTGCACGTGACTTGCTCACTGCAAGTTTAACGAATTTTATTATTGAAGCTGCTGCAAAAGAAACAAAATTTTTAGGATATGAAGAGATGGCAAAAGATATTCTTGAAATAAAAGAAGTTATGGAAAGACTACTCAAAAAAATACCTCTAGACAAACAAGAAGTACTCATCAAAAAAGAAGATTTTATCAAAGAAATAGAAAAAATTGGTAACTATGAAGAAATCATGGGCAACTGTGTCTTTGTTGCAGACCAAGTGCTTAAAGAAAAGAAGAGAAGTTTTACACAATCACTCGCTCAGTTTATGGAACATTGGATAGGCCCTGAGGAAGGATTTGTAAGAATCATAAGTAAAGCTTCAGGAAAAATGGGGAAAGCCTATGTAACGCTCTCCTATCGTTGCCTTGATCCATCAATTGTCCTTCGCAAACTCCTTCAAGAAACACATGCCTTTATTCTCATGTCAGGAACCTTGACTCCTACAGAAATGTATGCAGATTTACTCGGTCTAGACCGAAAAAAAGCAATAACCATAGAATACCAAAATCCTTTTCCACAAGAAAACAGATTAAATATTATTATCCCAGAGACTTCAACAAAATATACAACCAGAACAGCAATGATGTGGGAAATGATTGGGAAAAAATGCACTGACATCACAAACATCATCCCAGGAAACTCCATTATTTTCTTTCCAAGTTATAATGTTTTAGAGCAAGTCTATGATTTTATTAGAGAGAAATCCGAAAAAACTATTTTTATTGAAGATGCAGAATCAAATAAAGAACAAAGAGGCGATCTCCTTGAAAGGTTCAAAGACTATAAAGAAAAAGGAGCTATTCTTTTAGCAGTTGCAGGGGGAAGTTTTGCAGAGGGTGTTGACCTTCCTGGGGATCTTCTCAAAGGAGTGATTGTTGTTGGCCTACCACTAGCAAGACCAGATTTAGAAACACAAGAGCTCATTAATTATTATGATAAAAGGTTTGGCAGAGGCTGGGATTATGGCTATACCATTCCTGCAATCATCAAAAGTTTACAAAGCGCAGGCAGATGCATTCGCAGTGAAACGGATCGCGGTGTAGTCATTTTCATGGACGAAAGATATGCTTGGCAAAACTACAAAAAATGTTTTTCTCCGGATATGAACATGAAAGTAGAAAAAAATCCTCTTCCTATGATAGAACAATTCTTCAAAACATAAGCTTTATTAAAAACAATAGCTTAAGAAAAAGAATGAACCCAGAGGTACAAAAAGACATTCTACGCGTGTTGATCAAAGTAGAACCCCTTCTCAAGAAAGAAGATGTTGCAAAGATAAAAATTATCAGTAACCAAACTTTACACAATGCCAGTATGTTTCAAGACACAGACTCTATTTCCATATCAGTAATTATGTTCTCTCTCTCAAAAATATTCAACCGCCCCAGACTAGAAAATAATATTTCAATAAAACTATTCAAAGAGGAAATAACAACCGAACTATGTATCGCAAAAAATGCTTTGGAAAAAAACAACGAAAAAGAATACAAGGACAGTATAAAAAGAATTTTTCAACGTATCTCCAGTTTTGAAAAGAAATTCGGTATGTATATCACCCAAGTTTTAGAACATGCAAGAATAAAAAGAGGTGGAAGGATCTATGAGCATGGATTTTCTGCAGGACGCGCAGCACAACTTCTTGGAATATCTTCTTGGGAACTCATGAGCTATGTAGGAGAAACAAAAATTTCTTCCTTTACCAAAGATACAAGCATTTCTACACGAGAAAGAATAAACTTCACCAGGAGACTCTTTTCCACATGAGAGCCATTATTCTTGATTCAAGTACAATTATTAGTTTAGCGCTGAACAACCTTCTTTGGATTCTTGAACCTTTAAAAAATAGATACCAAGGTGAGTTTTATATCACAGAAAGCATAAAAAAAGAAATTATTGATAGACCCTTCCTCATTAAACGTTTTAAACTTGAATCTATACAAATAAGCAATGAACTAAACAAAGGCACATTAAAAGTGTATACAGAACAAGACTTAACAAAAGAGATACAAGAACTCAATGAAGTAGTGAATAAAATTTTTCTAGGAAAACACAACTATCTAAAGATTATTGATGAAGGTGAATTGACAGCATTGGTTTTAGCAAAGAAAATCAATGCACAAGCCATTGTAATAGATGAAAGAACAACACGACTTCTTATTGAATCACCAGCAAGCCTCAACAAACTGTTTAAAAGAAAATTTAATGAAGATGTCAAAGTAGAGCAAAAGAATCTCAAACGATTTAAACAGATAGTAGGCAATATTCCTATTATCCGTTCCGTAGAACTAAGTATTGCAGCCTACGAGCTAGGGATTCTGGACAACTACCTCCCAGAGAAAAACAGACAAACAAAAAAAGACCTTCTTGATGCTTTATTATGGAGCATGCGTTTCAAAGGCTGCGCAATTTCCGAAAAGGAAATGCAAGAAATTCTCAAAGAAGAACTCAGAGAAGATTCATCTCCGAAAAGGAATAAAAAGAAACAATAATTTATCCGTACAGAAAGGTAAGTATTTTTTCCTATTATCACCATAAGGTTTATAAAACTAAAGTTTAGAGCTTCTCAAATCAAAAAGTATGGGGGAAACCTAAAATGAGCAAAAATCTAAAAGCAATCAGTGCAGCACTAATACTTCTTATTGGATTATTAAGTTTATCCGTATTAGTCAGCGCAGATAGCGATCTTTACGACATTACAAAAGTAAAGGTAAATGGCGTAGAAATGTCTAGTGGAGGATCAACAACCACACAAGTAGAACTTGATGACACAACAGAAATCGAAGTCTATCTTGAAGGAACAGGAAACTCTACCACTTGTCCATCTGGTGATGTGGATGATTGTACAGTAGAAGTTCGTGTTAAAGCCTGGATTGGTGGCTATGAATATGATGATATTGAATCAAGCACAGGAGAATTTGATATCGAACCTGGAGTGAGTTACAAAAAAACACTCTCTTTAGACATTCCAGAAGACCTTGATGTAGAAGACAATGAATATACTCTCTATGTAGAGGTTTATGATAGTGAAGATAGTGAAAGAGAAGACTTTGATCTCTTTGCAGAAAGAGCAAACCACAATCTTAACATTATCGATGTTCTCTATGACAGTTCTGTAGATGCTGGGGATACAACATCTGTAGAAGTTCGTGTAGAAAACCTTGGTGAAGATAAAGAAGAAGATATCAAAGTAGAAGTCTCTCTTGCCGATGACACTGCAGTAAAATATATCAATGAGCTTGCTGCATTTGAAGAAGACGATAAAGATGAGGAATCTTCTGACTCTGCAACAGTAAGCTTAGACCTAGACGATGATCTAGAATCTGATTACTATGACCTCACAGTAAAAATTACTTATAATAGGGGCCATGATGTTCTAGAAGAAACCTATAAGGTATGGGTAGATGGTGCAGATGAAGAAGAAGAAGAATCTTCCAGTGATGCTGAAGCAACAGTTTCTGTAAGCTCTACTGATCTTGAAGGAAAAGCAGGCGAAGAAACAAGTCTTACCTTGACTTTTACAAACTCTGGTTCCAGTGAAGAAACATTCTCAGTAAATGTCAATGGTGAAGAACAATGGGCTTCCAGTGAAGTCTCTCCTGAATCAGTAACGATTGCTGCTGGTGCATCTGAAGAAATCACAGTAACCTTGACACCTGAAGATGATGCCTCTGGAGACTATGAGTTTAGCCTACAAATCCTCAATGCAGATGGAGAACTCCAACAAGAAGTAGATATGGAGATGTCTGTTGAAGAAGATGAAGGTTTCTTTGGTGACACAAATACTATGTTAAAAGTTGGCTTCATCCTCTTAATCGTCTTAATTATCATTATAGGATTGATTGTTGCTTTCCGAAAATTGAAAGATGATGATGATGATGAAGACCCTTTAGAGCCAAAAGAAGGCAAAACATATTATTAATTTTTTTTATTTTTTTCTTTTCATAAGTTTTTTTAAGGTAAAGAATAACCTATACAAAGATGAAAACGGACCATCTACAAAGCTACCTTGACAGCTTCACTGTAAACGTAAGAAGATATATTCCTAGCTTTGCAGAAGCATGCCAACTACAAATTGCTGATCCATCTCTTTTTGATGAATGTATTTTTACAAGAACCTTTGTTGCTTTTGGACCAGAAAGAAGATTTAAATTACATACAATAGAAGATATAGGCATACTCAGAGAAACTCCTATCATTGATGGCTTTCCTGAAGTAACAACAGCAGCATATGGAAATATCCGATCTAAAGAATATGAACTAAATGAGAGATTAGTATTAGACATACAAGAACCTTTTAATCAATCAGGAACAGATATTCTATGGGACCTCCTTGAAGCAAATGGTGAAGCAGAAATAGTTGCCACATATATGTACGCCAAATTTAATGAAGAACAAAGAGAATCTGGAAAAGCATTACCCTTAGTCTGGATACATAGACAAGGACCAGCAACACCCTATCTCTCACCTCTTCGTGTAGGAACACGATCATACTATATTGCAGTAGGAGAAGATAGAATAGACCGAAGAACTTCAGAAAGAGATGCATTCACTTTCCTACACCTTGCACAAAGAGAGTAACTCTAAGTACAAACAGACTCCCAATCAATTTCTAGGAGAGGAAAATGTAAACCACAACTTTATATAGACCTTCTTTTGAATCAGAGACTATGAGATATACAAGATATCAACTAAAATCAGGTGAAGAACTCAACCTACAAAGTATTTCTAGACCTGAAAAAGAAACACTACAAATGATGCTTGATGATTGGCAAAAACACCCTTACCAAAATGGAGAAGAATTCATAGGATATTGGAATCCTTTTGTAGAACAAGCACGCAGACAAGGAGGGAGAGAAACAAGCCCACTCCAGAGAATTACAGAAGATCTCGCAAACAGACTTGAAGAGAAAACAGCGTATGGACAAATGAACTTTCTTACATATGGTCCAGCAGAATCACTAAGATCAGCAAACTGGTAATATTCACTTCCAGAAAGTCTCTACTTCATCCACTCTCCACCTAGGGTCAATATCAAACTCTTTTTGTTCTCTTTTTCTTTCTAACCAACCCTGATACGCAATCATTGCACCTTGATCTCCTGCATACAATAAGGGCACGGTATACGCCTTTGCTCCTCTCTGTGTACACATTGCATGCAACATCTCAGAAAATCGTTTGTTCGCAGCAACGCCACCAATGAGCAACACTTCCTTCTTCTCACAATGAGCCAATGCTCGCTCCGCAACTTCAATTAGCATTGCAAAACAGGTCTCCTGCAAAGAAAAACAAAGATCTTCTTTTCCAACACCTTTTTTATACAACTGTACTGCTCGTGTTACAATTCCAGAAAAATCCACATCCATTCCTTTGACAGAATAAGGTAGTACAACATACTTCCCTCTCTTCGCAAGTTCTTCAACCTTTGGTCCACCAGGAAAACCTAAACCTATCTCTCGTGCAAATTTATCCAAAGCATTACCCACAGCAATAGAAAGCGCTTCACCAAACACCCTATATTTATCTTCATGGACAATGACTTGCGTATTTGCTCCAGAACAAAACAGAAATATGGGGTCCTTCGCTCCAGTACAGAACAAACCAATCTCAAGATGTGCAGCAATATGATTCACACCAAGTAATTTTTTCTTGTACTCCTTCGCTAAAGCAACAGCAAAATCTCGTTCGACAAGAAGTGCAGGAGCTAGCCCAGGCCCTTGCGTATATGCAATAAGATCAATATCTTTCATAGTAAGCTTGGCTTCTTGTAAAGCATCAGCAAGAACTTTTTCTTTCACAGCAATATGATGCTCTGCAACTTTCTTGGGAATCATTCCACCTTGCTCAGTAGAAAAAACATCTCGTGCATTTGCAAGTATTCTTTTAGTCTTCCCATCAAAGATGCCTATACCAAAAGTATGTGCAGATCCTTCAATACCTAATACAATCATGAAGAAAAAGAAAAAGAAAGGCTTTAAAAAACTTTAGCTCTTCTCAAAAAAGATGAAAAGAACACTGAAAGCACCAGAGAACTATGAAAAAATACGAAATCGCTATGTACATATCAAAGAGTACGAATGTGTGCACTGCTGGTCTCGATCTACAGAGCCAATCATCTGTTGCGGAAAAAAAATGCCTTTCACACACAAACACACAGATCAAAATTGTAGGGGTTGTTGTTAAGCAAATTATTTAAACAACCTCTAATTATACCTATCTATGAAAAGAGCAATACAACTAACTATTCTTTTAGGAGTCGCACTATTTTTGCTCTCTGCATGTTCACAAACAATAGTAGAGACAAGTACAGAACCAACAAATGAAGAAACAATCACTTTAGAACCAGCTATAGAAACTACAGATGAAGAGACTAAAGAAACAGAAGAGTCTGAAACTGTAGAAACGGAAAGTGATGTTGAAGAGGGTGAAACAACAGAAGAATCCTCGAGCGAAGGAACAACAATAGAAATAACATCCTCTGGCTTTAGTCCAAGTACTCTCACTGTTTCAAAAGGAACAACAGTCACTTTCATTACAATGGATGGAGGGGAATACTGGCCAGCATCTGCAGTACACCCTAGCCACACAGTGTATCCAACAGAAGGCGGTTGTATAGGCTCTACTTTTGACGCCTGCAAAGGGCTCGCAGAAGGAGAAACATTTGAATTTACCTTTGATGAAACAGGAGAATGGAGTTATCACGACCATTTGAATCCAGGAATAAGAGGAACAATCATTGTTGAATAATTTTTTTAACTTTTCATTTATTTTACTTTCTCCTTCAACTTTGTAAACTCATTCTAGGTCAAAAGCTATCCCAGTCGCACCAAACTGAGGGATCGGATCCAAAAAAATTAATAAGCTTATTGATGCACTCAAAAACCAAGGAAGAGATACGAGAAAAGGCCCTTTAACACCAAGAGGATATCCTGAAAGCATTCTTGTAAGCGGAAAAGATGAAAAGGATATTAACGAGGGATATAGAAAAGCAGTCAGAGGAACACCTTTCTCAGATTATACAAAGCCTGAAGGAAAAACATACACCTAAAGCAAAGATTTATATTCTTTTTTCTCTTTAAGAAATAAATGGAGCACGCAATTCTTATTTTTGATGGTGTATGTAACTTTTGTAATGGCTTCGTCAACTTTATCATAAACAAGGATCCTAAAGGAAAAATACATTTTGTCGCATCCCAAATGCCTCAAGGAAAAGATCTCGTAAAGAAATACAAAGTGAAAAACAAAGAACTCAAAGAGGGTATTATTTTTATAGAAGGAGAAAGCTACACAACAAAATCTACAGCATTTTTCCACATTCTCAAACATCTCAAATGTCCTTACTTCCTGCTCTATGCTTTCATTCTCACACCTTTAATAATAAGAGACTACATCTATGATTACATTGGAAGAAATCGTTACCAATGGTTTGGCAAAAGAAACACCTGTAGAATGCCTTCAAAAGAACTCAAAGAAAGATTTCTCTACTAACGATAACGAACCATGGTCTTCCACTCAACAAAATACTTTAAGATTGCTGGAATTATTCCTGTCCAAACAAAGTTTTTGTAGACCATAATCCCATTAAATCTTCCCAAACTAATATCCATCACTTTAGGAAAAGTCTCATAAGATACTAATTTCTCTCCTTTTTCTAAAGCAAACACATTGTGCACTGCAACCATTGCTTGCTTCTCCGCACTCTGGGCAGTTTTTTCTTCAACAAGAGAATTGAGATCACCTACAACAAAAATATGTGCATATCCATGCATTTGTAACGTATGTTCTACCTTCACTTGTTTTCGTTCATTCAAAACTGAAGTAAAATGTTTCTGAAACAACTCAGTATTAGGAACAATACCTGTACATAAAAAACAAAGGTCTGCATGAATCTTTCTTCCTGTATTGGTCAAAAATAATGCTCCATCTTGTTTTTCCATACGTTCATTATAAATAATTTCAACTTTTCTTTTTTTCAAATACTTCTCTGCATACTCCTGTGCCTTTTTAGGATTTCTTTCTAAAAGTGTATCCTTTGCATGCACAATAATGACTTCTTTTTCAGGATAAAAATCGACAATCTCTGCAGCCAACTCAACTCCAACAAGTCCACCACCAACAATAAGCACTGTTCGCGCATCTACTAAATGCTGATGTGCCTTTCTCAACTCACTTGCTCGATGGGGAAGCACAATATTTTTTTCTTTAATAGGAGTATTATATCGTGAACCAGAACACACAAAAAGGTAATCATAAGAAATACTTTTCTTCCCGACAAATACTTCCTTCTCAGTAAAATCTGTAACTTCTCCTCTAATAAGCCTTGCTTTATGCAAATAATGGCTATGTAAAACCTGAATTGTTTTCATATGTTGTGTATGCACAATCGTTCTCAAAATCCCTGGAGTAAATTCAAAATAATCCTTTGTATCAATAAGAGTAACAGAGAAATCATTTTCTAAATAGCTTGCAATATATGCACCAGCAAATCCCCCACCAATAACAACAACTTTTTTCACAACAATGAAAAAGAAAATGCAGCTTAAATAGCTTTGTCTCCGGAAATCTTCCGGATTTTTCTCCGAAATCTTTATGAAACAGAACTTTTTAAAAAGTAATATGACCAAAACAAATATTGAGTTCCTTTCTGACCTCACAAGAACCTATACAACTTTTGTTAGTAGGAGCTGGAGCTATAGGATATTATGTGTCAACAGTATTAATAAAGTCAGCAGCCTACATTATTATAACAGAACTTATATATGTACTAGTCTGGGTAATAATTATTACTTGGGCAAAAGAAAAAATCCTCAAGAGGAGACAACATGAAATCAAAAATAAAATGGATGAAAGAGAACTATTTATTAATAATTGCCTTTCTATTATTCTTTCTTCTTATGTTCATGTTAACAGAAGCAGGAGTTTCAGTATATCTAAAAATTGTAGAATTCCTAAAAAATATGTTTGTATAAGATGAAAAACATCCCCAAAATAATCTATGGCACAGCATGGAAAGAAGATGCAACGGAAGAACTTGTGCTAAAAGCAGTAGACTTAGGATTTAGAGCTATTGATACAGCAAACCAAAGACGCCACTACAATGAAGCAGCCGTGGGCAATGCCCTTTCTCAAATACTCAAAACAGGATTAAAGAGAGAAGATCTTTTCATCCAAACAAAATTTACCTATGCTAATGGCCAAGACCACAGAATACCGTATGATATGCACACAGACTACAGCACACAAGTGAGACAATCTTTTCAAAGTTCCTTAGAACATCTACAAACAGAATATCTTGATTCTTATATTCTCCACGGCCCATCTTCTCATCTAAGTTGGGCAATAAATGATGAACAAGTATGGCAAGAAATGGAAGCAATACACAAAGAAGGACAAACCAAACATCTTGGTATAAGCAATATCAATCTTGAACAACTAAAAGTACTTTGGAAACAAGCAAAAGTTAAACCTAAATTCGTACAAAACAGGTGCTATGCACAACAAGGCTGGGACAAAGACATAAGAGAATTTTGCAAAGAAAAGAGTATCATCTATCAAGGATTTTCACTGCTTACTGCAAATCCATTTGTCCTTCAAAAAGTAAAACCTATTGCAGAGAGGCTAAACAAAACACCAGCACAAGTAATACTTAGATTTTCTATGCACATAGACATTCTCCCATTAACAGGAACAACAAGTCCTCTACATATGAAACAAGACTTGGATGGAGATTTCTCTTTAGAAAAAGAAGAGATACAACTGATAAAGAATATTAGATATTAATCACTCAACTTTGTCCCACGTGAAAGACTTTCTTCCCAAGCACTCGAAGTAATTTGAATA
>CAYJSK010000018.1:0-12382 GCA_964372745.1 Candidatus Woesearchaeota archaeon | reverse complement strand
TTAGTGCAAGGTTTTCTTCTCCTGTTTCTTGTATACTTGCATCTACGAAATAAAGGAGAATTGTTCCTTCATTAAAGGTTGGGTTGTTTTTTGTATAGACCAGTTCGGGCATAGATGCATGTTCTGCTATTGCTGTCGTTTCTTTGCTCCATGTTTCTCCATCCTTACTTTTTGCAAGGTAAATGGAGTGTGTATAAATGCTTTTTTCATTTGAAGTACTTTCAAGTATTGTATTTCCTTCTCCTTCTTCTATAGGCGGAAGTTGTTCTTCAGTTTCTTCTTGAGGAGTAAGACTTTCTTCTCTTAGATTTGCATCATTTGGTACTTCATTTCCTAGTGGAGGAAGTTCTTTGTTGGAGTCCGCGTTTTCAGTTTCTTGAGAACAGGATGTGAGTAAAACTGTAAGGAGGAGAATAAAAACAATTTTTTTCATATGTATCTAGTCTTCTTCTTATTTATTAATTTTTAGGGATCCGAATACCCCTCAGCTTGGGATAGCTTTTGACCGAGAATGAGTTTACTTCTCAAAACATTTCTCTAAGGATCTCCATGCTTCTTCATTCATTGCAATAGGATTTCCATTTGTCGCATAATGTCCACTCTCTTCTGTTTCAAAAGATTCATCAGAAAAAGTGATAGAGTTCTTTTCTGCAAGCTCATGTGTATCTGGGAGTTCATATGAGAAGGAAATTGGAGCTCTTACAGCGATAGCCTGATCCTCTGCGTCACATGCATCACTAAAATCTTGCCAATAAAGCCACACTGTTCCATCAATAGTTGTTGCCTCAGGAACACTTGCTTGCTCCACAACTTTTTCTAATTCTGACCAATGGATTAAGTCAGAACTTGTTGTTCTGTAAATACCTCTTGTGCATAACTCACATAAGGAACTTCTTTCACAAGTATGTTCCTTTTTAATCCCTTTTACAAAGAGCACCCATGTCCCATCAGATCGCTGCCCCATCGCAGTGTCGCTGAGCAAGAGTTCATCATCAGAAATAATCAGCGTTGTTTCTCCATAATCTAAATCTGAAAGCATTTCTACTGGTTCTTCAAGAATGCATAAGCTTTCAAGATCCATTGCTTTGTGTTCTTCATCGCTCAAATGCGATACGTAGACTCCTGCCTCTATTGAATGAAAAACATAGGTGCCTCCTTCTGCAGAAAATACTTGTGATGTTTTTCCTATCTGCATACGCGTTGACTCCATGCATCCCTCTGCTGTTGAAGGATTCAATGCAATGACTTGCTCATCATCAACAAATGGGCAGGATGATTCGAAATAGAGCATTGCACTTGCTCCTCGAGGGTCTTCCTTTGTTGACCATGATGTCAATGTCCAGCTGTCTGTAAGGTGGCTAAACACAGGGTCACCATATCCAGTTGTTTTCTTTACCCCTTGTTCCCAGATCATAGCAGCTTGATTATAACTTTGAATGATAGAACCATCAGATGTACTGCCTATCAGCACTGCGTTTTCTCCAATTCCATCTACATAGGGGCCAACTGTTTGGTAAAAAAATGCCATTTGTGCATCTTCATTTATTTCATTACTTCCTGTTTCAGTTTCTTCATCATTTCTTTCAGATGAACTATCTACACTGCAAGCGGCAAGAAATATGAGAAGAATGATACAAATTATTTTGTTCATTATCCTTTGATATTCTTTCCTCCTTATATTCTTTTACATTCTTTACAGATACCTGTAATATTGATTTGGATATGGCAGATGTCTTCTTGTAGTTCATTCTTTAAGAAATCAATGTTTTTTATTTCAATATGTTTTTCTTTTTTACATTCTTCACAGTAAAAGTGTGCATGGGTTTTCTTGTCTATAGAAAATAAAGTTCTTCTGTTACAGAGATAGGAGTGCAGAATCTTTTTCTCTCCTTGTTCTTTGAGAAAACGATAGATGGTGGCTATACTTATTTTTTGTTCTTTCTTTTTGAGCTTATTATAAAATTCTTCTGCAGTGAAAAAGGTTTTTTTTGTCTTTAATTCTTTCTCTAAAAGTTCTTTTTGTCTTGTTGTTCGTTTCACTATTGATACTGAGAATCAATAAGCTATTTAAATGTCTTATGCTTTTTGTTGAGCATGAGTATTCCTTTTTTGTATGCATTGTTAAGTGTCTTAATAGTTAGTCTTGTTTCTTTTTCAGGAGCTTTTGTTCTTGCATTAAAGGAGAAAACACTGAAGAAAATTCTTCTTTATCTCGTGAGTTTCTCTGCAGGAGCATTACTGGGAGATGCTTTTTTTCATTTACTTCCTGAGACTGTGGAATCACTTGGTTTTGGAGTGGAGGTTTCCGTCTATGTTCTTCTTGGAATAGTTTTTTCCTTTCTGATAGAAACTTTTATTCATTGGAGACATTGTCATATCCCTAGTACCAAAGAACATGTGCATGCCTTTGCTTATATGAATCTTCTTGGTGATGGGGTACATAATTTGATTGATGGTTTGATTATTGGTGCAAGTTATCTTGTGAGTATTCCTTTGGGTATTGCGACAACGGTTGCAGTTATTTTTCATGAAATCCCTCAGGAGATGGGAGACTTTGCAGTTCTTATTCAAGGAGGATTTGCTAGGAAAAAGGCTTTGTTTTTTAATTTCCTCACTTCTTTGGCTTGTTTAGTTGGTTTACTTCTTGCTTTTGTTCTTGCAGCATATGTTGAAGGAATAACTCTGTTTCTTGTTCCTTTTGCCGCTGGTGGATTTATTTATATTGCGTGTTCTGATCTTATTCCAGAACTACATAGAATTAAATCTGAAACTCACAAAGCAATATTGCAACTTATCTTTTTTCTTTTAGGAATTTTTGTTATGTATCTTCTTTTAGCTCTTGGTTAAAGAGTTTCTGGTTCTTTCTTTATTAGTTTTATTGCAATGAATATTCCCCCACCAATGAGAAGGAGAGAAAGACCTAGAATTATGAAGAGCATAGAGTTTCCTTTTTCTTCAGGAGCTGCTGTTGATTCGGTTTTACTTGTTGTTTCTGTACTGCTTGTTGTAGTCGTTTCTTTTGTTGTTTCTTCCCCTTCAGGTGCAGCAAGGGTTGTTCCATCAACTGTTATACCGAGTTCCATTGTTCCTGCAATGTCTGAATAGACTCCTATGTAAATGCTTTGTGTTCCATCATAGCTTGTACTTGATGGTGTTGAACTTGAAGAAAATTCACTTTGTTGGCAGCCACCAAATGTTGAACATGATTCAAACCAGAGGTCTTCTGCTTCTCCTAGGTCTCCATCATCAATATTATCTTGACCATCAGCTTCTTCTACATCAATAAGTTTATGATCTGCTTCTCCATTGACGGTATTACAATCCCATTTTGTTCCAGAGCAACCATTCCAAGAGCCTGTTTCATCAATGACACTTTCGTCAACATGCCAGATAAGAATACCTCCAGCTTCATCTCCATTCATGAGTTCTGAAGTATGTCTATTTTCTATGAAAAAGAGTTCTTCACTTGTTATTGGGATGGCATAATAACGAATACCAGTACTTGAAGTATCTTCTACAATGTTAAAGTAGTCGTTACTTTCTATTTCTTGATAGGAATTTTCGTTTAACCAGGAAAGATATGCTTTTGACCATGGATCAAAACTTCCAGCTTCATCCATATAACCACCATATCCCATAATGCTCCACTCTGCAGTTCCTTTTGATGTGCCATCATCAGGAGTTGTGTCATAGAGATCTGGAAGACCTAGGTAATGGCCAAATTCATGTGCAATAATTCCCACTGGACTTGTTTCACTCACTGTTTCATAATCAATCACTTTGACACCATCTACTGTGACTGCAGAAATACTAAAATAATGTGACCAAATTTCTTCATTGTTTCCTCCTCCATTTTCATCAGGATCTCCTGCGTGCACGACAAAGAGACCATCCACAATGCCATCTCCATTTGCGTCGTATTGAGAGAAATCGATGTCTGCATCTGCAGCTTGAATTGCTTCTGTAATCATTTCTTCTACATTTGCTTCATAGTTATCACCATAGTAACCCATGGTATCGCTGAGAGTGTACCATGTGGGGAGTACTGTTCCTGTGAGTTCTAAGGCACCATAGGATTGTTCTTTATAATAACTTGCGAGACTTTGTTCTCCAAAAAAGAGGTCTTCAAGTTCGCTTGTTGATATCGATGCTTCTGTATCTGTAAATTGCACAGGAATGACGATGATAGGAAGTTCTTTGGTTTCATACTCAAGATCATACACTGCGTTACCTGTAAATAGAATAATAGGTTTTGGCTTGCTTATTGGTGGAGGAGGGAGTTCTCCTTGTTGTTGTTGTTGTTGCAGATTTGGATCATAATAGCTTTGAGTTCCTCCCGGTTGTTGTTTGACACCAAAGCCATATTCTGTGTTTGCAACTTGTCTTTCTTGGTTGTACATATTTTGTATTTGACGTACTTGTCCTTGTGGTCTTTGTGGTCGAATTTGTTGAATGTTTTCCTTTCCACAGGTTGCTCCTTGTTCTTCAAATTCTTCTTTTTTTAGGTTTGGTTTGAAAGGGATATTTGTGTTGGCTTGGAAGTAGCCATCCGTGTTGAGACTTGCTACATAGGGCTTTGGTCTTCCTTCTGCTTTTTGAAAGACGATAGGGCAGTCTGTTTCTTTTTCATAGACCTCAGAGTAATCATGGTCTCCAGTTTGGGTGAATATTTTTTTTCCCACATCAGGGTCTGGGTTATCAAATTTCTCTTGGTCTTTTTTGTATAATGGTTTTGTTGGTTCCCCATTTTTATCCACTGCAACTGGTACCCAAGAACCATCTTCAGAAAGAATAGAGTTTGGAGCAGCAGGTATTGCATAGACTATTGGTATAATAATTAATAGAATCACTCCTAGGGCAAATCCTCTTTTCATTTATATTTCTTATAATTATAGAGCATTTAAAGTTTTCTGTAGAAAAAGCTTGTAAACTCATTCTAGGTCAAAAGCTATCCCAAACTGATGCCTATTCGGATCCCAAAACATTAATAAATTTGTTTTCGTTCTTTTTTTGTATGTATAGAGACCCTTTGAAAGGAATTGTTCTTAGTCCTGAAATGTTAGTGCGTATTGGAGAAGCTTTAGAACGAATAGTTGTTGAACAGAAATTATGTGGAGAGAACAGTCATCCTCATTCCAAAGAAATAAGTCGTTCTTATTTTCGTGGGAGATTAGACATAGGTATGAAGTGTTTGGATTGTGGTTCCATTTATGATAGAAAACCTACAGCTGAAGATTATCAATCTTTACAAAGGGCTTTGGATTCTCCTATTGATTAGAAAAAGTTTATATAGATATATACTCTCTTTTAGAATATGAATATTTTATTTTCCTTCAAAACCCAAATCTACACTTGTAGAGTGGAAACGCCTTTTATTGGGGGTAGTGATGGGCGTGATCTAAGATGACTACTATTTTAATTTTTTGTGCTCATTCTGATGATGAAGCTATAGGAATGGGAGGGACTATTGCAAAATATGTTGCTGAGGGAAAGAAGGTTGTGAAAGTAGTTTTTTCGCATGGAGAAAAGAGTATTCCTCATTTACAGGAGGTAGTGGTGAAGAAAGCACGGTATCAAGAAACAGATAAGGCCAGTGCATATATTGGTATTTCTTCTAATAAAAACCTTGGCTTGCGAGATACAAGGCTGAAGAGTGATGTGCAAAAGCCTTTTGTGACACGACGACTCAGAGAAATGATTATGCTTATTCGCCCAGAAAAAATTTATGTGCCTTCTGCTTTAGATCCACATCCAGATCATCAAGCAGTGAATATGATTGTTCTTCAAGTGGTGAAGTCTATGAAAAGACATTATCCTGTCTATGCTTTTGAAGTGTGGAATGTAGTGCGAGAGACACATCCGCGTTTGTATGTGGATATTAGTGCATACATTGATATTAAAATGAATTATATCAAAATGTTTAAAAGTCAATGGGTGTATATGTTTAGTCTCTATCTTCCATCTTTGTTTCGATCTTTTTATTATGGGAGAAAGAACAATTGTCAATATGCAGAGAGGTTTTACAAGCTCAGATGAAAATTTTATTTGTGGTGACTGGAATTGGCTATGGTGATGCTACACGAGAGCATGCTCATATACTTGCTTTGAAAAAGAAGTTTCCAAAAGCACGTATTATGGTTGCAGGTTATGATAATTCGTATGAGTATTTTAAGAAAAAATTTCCTACCATTAAAATTCGTGGCTATAAACTTCCTGGAAGCTCTATGAAGATTGATGTGTGGAATTTTGGGTTGCGAAATTTGTTTCTTCCTGCATTTTGGTTCATAGGAACATTGAAGGTTCGTTTGCAAGCATTTAATTTTGTCCCGGATATAATTGTGAGTGATTTTGAACCAGTAGGAGTTTCTCTTGCGCATATTTTAGGGAAGAAATGTATTGTTGTGTTTGGATTTGATCCTTTGCTCTATAAAGAATATGCAAAGACGCATGCTGTGAATTATAAAATGCAAGTAGAAGCAAAGTATTTCGAGCATATGTATTCACAAGCAGATCTTGTACTTATTCCCAGTTTTCGAAAGTATAAAGAGAGACATCTTTTGTACAGTTATATTGATCCTGTAGTTAGACAAAAACCAGAAGAGTTAGCTTCAGAACAACTATTGATGAAACAATTACAGTTGCAGAAAAGGCCTTTCTTAGTCATGTTAGGTGGGTCAAATTTTGGGACAAAGTTAGCGATGCATGTAAATAAAGCTGCACATCTTTTTCCAACAGAATCTTTTATCATTTTTGGTGGAGATTTACAAGATATAACTTATGCGAAGAATGTGCGTTATATCAAATATGCTCCTGATTTTTTGAAATATTTAAAAGTGTCTAAAGGTGTGATTACTCTTGCTGGACAGAAAACACTGTCTGAAGCGTTAGTGTATAAAAAACCCATATTGTGTTTTCCCATACAAGACCATATTGAACAAGTGTTGAATGCCTATGCTTTAGAACATTCTATTTTGGTAAGTCATGATAGTTCTTTGAAAGGTGTGGAACGATATTTGAGAGAATTTCTTAAGGATCTGGAGCAGTATCAGAAAAAAATGGAGCGTTTAGCTTATCGTGCTGATGGTGCAGAAGAATTTGTTCGTTATCTTGAACTTAGTTTAGAGGAGTAGGTCGAAAATCTTGTTTTTCTCTTTTCTTCTTTCTCTTTTTGAAAAGTTCTATAGCTATAGGGAGGAATGAGAGACCGATTATAATGAAGATGACTATGGTAAAGTTTTCTTGCACAATAGGGATGGTTCCGAAAAAATATCCTGCTAATGTTAATAGACCTACCCAAAGAATTGCTCCAAGGATATTAAATTTTAAGAATTCCCAATAGTTCATATTCCCTATGCCAGCAATGAATGGAGCAAAGGTTCTGACTATTGGAACAAAACGTGCGAGAACGATTGTTTTTTTCCCATATTTTTTATAGAAATCATTTGTTTGTTCAAGATATTCTCTTTTGAGAAAACGATTTTCTGTTTTGAAGACTTTAGGACCTAGATAGTGGCCGATGCTGTAGTTGACGGTGTCACCGAGGATTGCTGCTAATGTAAGTACTGTGAAGAGTATGCCTATGTTTAATGATCCCATTGCTGCGAATGCACCTGATGCAAATAGAAGTGAGTCACCAGGAAGAAAAGGTGTGATGACAAAGCCTGTTTCGAGAAAAACTATCAAAGAGAGAATTGCATATGTCCATGTGTGGTAGGTTTGGATAATCGTATTTAGGCTGGTGTCTATGTTGATGATAAATGAGATGAGTTCTGTGATGCCTAGCATGCATATTCTTTTTTCTTTTTGTCTTATTAATGTTTTTGGTTAGATTATTTTTCTTATGGGGAAAGAGATTTCAATCCCTTCTTGGTCATATCTTTCTTTGAGTGCTTTTATACATTCATGAATAATAAGATTTCTACTTGTATATTCTTTTGCTCTGAGGTAAATCTTAAAAATGATATTTGATTCTGCAAATTGGAAATAACGAATTTCTGGTTCAAAATCTTTTATTGTTCCTTCTACAGTTTTTTGTATTTTTTTTGCTACTTCTTTTGTAATTTTTTCTACTTTTTTAAGGTCTGAGTTGTATGCTACACCGCAGTCAATGATAATTGCAATCTCTTTAACTTCTGTTTCTGCATTGGATGAATTGTTGGTGATGATACTGTCAGCAAGTAAAGCGTTTGGAACGATGGTAATACTATTCCCTAATGTTCGTAGTCTTGTGGAGCGCCAGCCTATATCTAAAACATGGCCCGATACTCCTGCATTTAGCTCTATGAAGTCTCCAATATTAATAGGTTTGTCCGATACTAAGTGTAAGCCCGCAAAGAAATTTGTCAAAGTGTTTTGTAGTGCAAGACCAAGAGCTAGACCTCCTAAACCTAGGGTTGCAAGAAATGGCGTTGTTTGAATCTCAAAGTGGTCAAGAATAATGAGGAGAGCAATGATGTAGATAATTACTGTGAGAATTTTGCTAATAATCTGAGGTGGTCTTTCCATGTGCTTTTGTGTTTTTAGCCAAGAGTTTATGATGACAGCAAGTATCTTTGTGAAAATTGCAGCGGATACAAGAATGAAAGCAATATAGAATATGTTATCAATCCATTTTGATGGAGTTTGTCCAAAAATGCTGATTGAGTGTAGTGCAGTATATAGACCTATAAAAATAATGAGAGCGTATAAAGGTTTGATAATATTTTTTTGTAAACGTTTATACAAATAATTTTTCGTTTCTTTACTTTTTCTTTTGAAGTAATTGTTGAGAATAAGATGCATAATGTTTGCAAAAAGAATAGATCCTACAAAGATTACAAAAAAGCGAAGATAGTCGTTCACAATGACAGATTCGAGGAAAGTCATAAAGTTGCAAATTTTTCAAGGCTATAAAAAGTTTATGCTATCTCTAGACTGGTATATAACCACTCTTCTCCACGTTGCGAAATTGCTTCTAGGTTGAAAAAGACTAAGGTTTCTACACCTTCTTTTCGAAGAAATTGAATATCTGTTTTCATCTGTTTGACATTTTTGTATGTTGGTTCGTTTCCAAAAATACCTGTACCAATGAGGCCCACAGCAATGTATGCTTGTTTATGTCTTGGAAGGAAATGTCTTTTAAAATAATGTTTGTAGAGTTTTCTGAATGGAAGTGGGATGAAAGTTGAGTAAAACATGAAGTTGTAATTTATGTTCTCTTCTTTGATCCAGCCCCAGCGTTTAAGGATATGCTCTTGTAGTGGGAAGGTGGAAAGGATAACTTCTGTATCTCTACTTAATGATTTTATTTTTTTCTTTAGATAGGGTGTGTTGTCAGGTTCTTGCAATGCATGTTTTCCTAGCCACGTTAAACCAGAGAGGAAGTGATATCTTTTCGGTATAGGCGGTTCAATGTCTATTTTTATTTTTAATCCTCTGTATTGATCTAGAGTATCAATTGCTTCTTTTGTGCAGAATCCTGAGTACCAGTAGCCTTCAGATTTAGGAAGTGTTGGCCAGGCGTTGACTTCAATGTTTTCTGTGATGCTATGAATTTTCTTTTTCCATTGATCATAGTTTTTTCGTGAAGAACATGCAATATAAACGACGATTTTTTCATGTTTTAACCAATCAGAAAGTTTCTTCCAGTTGCATTTTTCTGGAAATTCGCACCAATAGACTCTTTTCATTTTCCGACTGAGAAGTGTTAGGTATTTATAAACTTAATTGAAGATTTTTCGGAAATGTTTCAGATTTTTTAAAGTATAAAGATGTTCTTTTAGAATAATGGTGGATTAGGTTCTTCAGAATACATGAGTACTCTGTTAATGAGTCTTGCTTCTAGAGATGTGTCTGTTTGTACATGAATACTTCCTTTTGTTGTAGAAAAACTTGTGAACTCTATTCCTTCAAATTTATGTTTGGGCACGTAACGAAATGGACCTGATGCTTTAGGATAAAAAATAGGAAACTGTTGGATCCAATCCCATGGTAGGCACCATACTTCTCTTCCCATTACTAGTTCCTCGAGTTTGTCTTTTTTTTTTACTTTTGCTACTTCTTTTGAAAAGGTGTAAAACATAAATGCCCAATAATATTCTTTTTCTCCATATGCTTTAGGAAAATCATTTTCTTGGTCTGCGTTTACTGCAAAGTTTTTCGGATAGCCTTTTTTGAGTAGTTTTGATTTGAGTTCTATTCCGAAGAAGTCATCAAGAAGGTCTATACCATTATGTCCTGTTTTTGCTATCCCTAAAGTTGTTTCTAGCCATTTTCTGTGTTCTTGTTCTATCTTTGTGGTGAATATTCTATCTTGCATGCATGTTTCTTTTTTTGAATTGTTTTTAATGATTTGTGTAGTAAAATACGCCAGAGGAGGGATTTGAACCCTCGGCCTAAGCATTAGGAGTGCATTGCGGAGTTTTTATGCTCTTTCGCTCTATCCAAGCTGAGCTACTCTGGCTTAGGATTGTAGAAAAAGAAAGTGCTTTTAAAGCTTGTTACTAGAGTTGAGTAAACTTTATATACGATTGTAGGAGTTGTCTTCTTATGAAAGCAGTACAAGTGTCTTCTACAGAAGATAAATTGTTGCATACTTTTTCTAAGTTGCCAAGGTCTGTGAAACGAGCAGTGATTTCTCCTGTGATGAAGTATCGCTATAAGAAAGCAATGCAGCTGCAAGCACCAAAAATGCTGATGTTGTATGTGACTGATAATTGTAATCTTCGTTGTAAGCATTGTTTTTATTGGAAGGAAGTTGATAATCCTCGAAATGCACATAGTATTGAAGAAATTGAGAAGCTTACGAAATCATTGAAAGAGAGATTGGATCTTTTAGGACTTACTGGGGGAGAACCTTTTATTCGAAAAGATCTTGTGGATATTGTTCGCTTATTTGTACAGAATAATGGAGTGAAGCGAATTCATATTGCAACGAATGGGTTATTGCCTGATCTTACTCTACGGAAGACTAATGAGATGCTTACAATTCTTGGACAAGATGCACGATTAACGATGCAATTTTCTATTGATGGTTTTGAAGCAAAGCATGATGACGTGAGAGGAATGAAAGGAAGTTTTCAGAAAACTTGTGAAACGGTACGAAAGTTAAATGAAATTAAAGATAAAAGGCTTGCTGTTTCTGTTGCGACTGTGGTGCATAGAGATAATTTTCAGGAGATGAAGGATTTGAAATATTTTATTAATCATGAATTAGGTGTGCCTATGAAAGTAAATGTGTTGCGAAAGGTTGGAAGTGTGAAAGGTGTACAAAAAGAGTATCTGACTGATTTTGAGATCCGAGAAGATGATGGCTATGAGCCTCCTAGTGAAGAACAGTTGAGACAGCTCGCAGAACTTCTTGATGATGGGACAATTGCTTCGCGTATCGAAAGAAAAAAAATAGAACATAGTATTACCATTTTACATCATACAAAGAAAGCTGTGAACTGTCTTGCAGGAATACGAGATGCAGTTATTTTTTCAAATGGGGATATTAGTATTTGTGAGCCTACAACTGCGTTTGCGAATATGAAAGAGTTTGATTATGATTTTGATAAGGCTTGGCATTCTTCACAGGCAAATGAACGAAGAGAGAAGTTTTTAGGAAAATGTTATTGTTTGCAGTCTTGTAATCTATTGAATGCGATGCAGTTTGATACTGAGACTTTGGTGAATTTGTAGAAAATTAAGTGAGAATAAAGGAAAAAGAAAAATAAGTTGTTTTTTCTTAAGATTTTTTAGGTCTTAGAATTTTTTATGGTTTTGGTAGCAATCTCTACAATATACTGGTCGTGCGTTTCCTTCACGATCATTACTTGGCTTAAAGGGTACTTCACATTCTTTCCCACAATCGCCACATACTGCTTTGTGCATTTCACGTGGGCCGAAGTTTCCTCCTCCGCCACTACTACCACCACTAAATCTATTTCGTCCGCCGCCGAAGCCGCCTCTGCCAGCACCACCGCTGGATCTTCTGTCATTTTCCATTTTTGTTTTATTCACCTATAGGTTCTTAGTTATACATCGTTTCTTTGAAAGAGACTTGTATACTAGGTATTTTTATCTCTATTGGGGTATATAAATCTTGTCTATTAGGCTTATATGGCTCTAAAGTCTGTTTTAAGAGCTTTTTAGCTGATTTTACAAAATTTTATATAGTCTTCAAAGATTTTTTTTGCTATGAAAAGATCCGTTCATTATGGGGATATTTCCTTCATTGAAGTTGGGCCTTTACTCAATTTTCTCTATGAAAGAGGATATAGAAAAGATCCTGCTGAAGAAGGTGTGTGGATGCCTATTTACTCTCCCCGTGGTTTTCAAGTAGGCCAAATACTCTTTGAATTAGGTCGTCCTAGTGATGAAAAATCTATTATGGGTATTGAAGGAATTCGTGTTACTGATT